>NZ_JBYSWB010000004.1:164981-338968 GCF_058986725.1 Pseudomonas sp. GW821-FHT01A09 | reverse complement strand
CCCCCCCCCCCCCCCCCCCCCCCCCCCCCCCCCCCCCCCCCCCCCCCCCCCCCCCCCCCCCCCCCCCCCCTCACCACCGGCCTCTCGGGAGCAAGCCCCCTCACCACCGGCCTCTCGGGAGCAAGCCCCCTCACCACAGAGTATGTCCTCCAATGGGTTTGTTCCGCTTCGCCACTCAGCCCGCCAATTAGGCCCTTGACCCCCTTTCATGTTTAAATTGAACGCTCATTCAATATAAACATTGGTTCGCGATCCGCGTTCAACAGTAGGCCAACCCCGCAATGAGTGTTTCTTCTGCGCCCGCAAGCGCCACCGTCCGCATGAACCCCCCGGTGTTCTTTTTCGCCGCCAGTTTCATCCTTCTCTTCGGCATCATCGTCATCGCCTTCCCTGAAACCGCCGGGGCCTGGTTGGCTGCCGCGCAGAGCTGGGCAGCCAATACCGTCGGCTGGTATTACATGACCGCCATGACCCTGTACCTGATCTTCGTGGTCGGTACCGCATTGTCCGGGTACGGCAAGCTCAAGCTGGGCGCCGATCACGACGAGCCGGAATTCAGCTACCTGTCCTGGGCCGGCATGCTGTTCGCCGCCGGTATCAGCATCACGCTGTTCTTCTTTTGCGTGTCCGAACCGCTGACCCACATGATGCACCCGCCTCAGGGCGAGGGCGGCACCCAGGCCGCGGCGCGTCAGGCCATGCAGCTAGTGTTCCTGCACTGGGGCCTGCACGGGTGGGGGGTGTTTGCCTTCGTCGGCATGGCGCTGGCGTTTTTCGCCTATCGCCACAACCTGCCGCTGGCGCTGCGCTCGGCCTTGTATCCGCTGATCGGCAAACGCATCAATGGCCCGATCGGCTATGCGGTCGACGGCTTCGCCATCATCGCCACGGTGTTCGGCCTGGGCGCCGACATGGGCTTCGGCGTGCTGCACCTCAACGCCGGGCTCGACTACCTGTTCGGCATCGCCCACACCCACTGGGTGCAGCTGATCCTCATCACCTTGATGATGGGCGCGGCGATCATCGTTGCGGTGTCCGGCGTCGACAAGGGCGTGCGGGTGATGTCCGACATCAACATGCTGCTGGCCGTCGCGCTGTTGCTGTTCGTGTTGTTCGCCGGGCCGACCCAGCACCTGCTGACCACCTTGATCCAGAACGTCGGTGACTATCTGTCGGTGTTGCCGGCCAAGAGCTTCGATCTGTACGCCTACGACAAACCCAGCGAATGGCTGGGCAACTGGACGGTGTTCTATTGGGCCTGGTGGATTGCCTGGGCGCCGTTCGTGGGGCTGTTCATCGCACGGATCTCCCGGGGGCGGACCATCCGCGAGTTCGTCTTCGGCGTGCTGTTGATTCCGCTGGGTTTTACCCTGGCATGGATGTCGATCTTCGGTAACAGCGCCATCGAGCTGGTGCTCGGCCATGGCATGACGGCCTTGGGCGACTCGGCGCTGGCGGATCCCTCGAAGACCTTGTACCTGCTGCTCGAAACCTATCCATGGAGCAAGGCGGTGATCGCCGTCACGGTGTTCATCAGCTTCGTGTTCTTCGTCACCTCGGCCGATTCCGGCACCGTGGTGCTCTCGACCCTGTCGGCCCACGGCGGCAGCCCGGATGAAGACGGGCCGAAATGGCTGCGGGTGTTCTGGGGCGTGATGACCGCGCTGATCACCAGCGGCCTGCTGTTCGCCGGCAATATCGATTCACTCAAGTCCGCCGTGGTGCTGACCTCCTTGCCCTTCTCGCTGATCTTGCTGGCGATGATGTGGGGGCTGCACAAGGCGTTCTATCTGGAGTCACAGCGCAAGATCGCCCAGCTGTACTCGCTGGCGCCGGTGTCGGCATCGTCATCGCGACGGGGCAGGGGCGGTTGGCGTCAGCGCTTGAGCCAGGCGGTGCATTTTCCCTCGCGTGACGAGGTGTACCGGGTGATGGACACGCTGGTGCGACCGGCGATTGCCGACGTGTCGGCGGTGTTCGTCGAGAAGGGCCTGAGCGTGGTGACTCAGGAAGACCCGAGCGCCGACAGCGTGATGCTGGAAATCGGCCATGGCGAAGAGCGTCCCTTCATCTACCAGGTGCTGATGCGCGGCTATTTCACGCCGTCCTTCGCCCGCGGCGGCATGGGCACGCGGGAGTTGAAGAACCGCCGCTACTATCGCGCCGAGGTGCACCTGAGCGAAGGCAGCCAGGATTACGATCTGGTGGGTTACAGCAAGGAGCAGGTGATCAACGACATTCTCGATCAGTACGAGCGGCATTTGCAGTTCTTGCATCTGGTGCGCTAAACGCAGAACCCTGTAGCGAGGGGGCTCGCCCCCGAAAAATAGTCGACTCACCCCAGAGGTTTGGGAGAATTGGAAATTTTTCGGGGGCAAGCCCCCTCGCTACAGGGGGGTATCAGACCAACCCGCCATTCGCGCGCAGGATCTGGCCATTGATCCAGCCGCTGTCCGGGCCGGTCAGAAAGGCCACCACACCGGCGATGTCGTCCGGTTGGCCCAGGCGCTCCAGCGGCGGCATCTTCGCCAGGTTCTGGATCTGCTCCTCGCTCTTGCCGTTGAAGAACAGGTCCGTCGCCACCGGCCCGGGGGCGACGGCATTGACCGTGATGCCGCGACCGCGCAATTCCTTGGCGAACACCTGGGTCAGGGATTCCACCGCCGCCTTGCTGGCGATATACACCGAATAGTTGGGCAGGTTCATGCCCACGGTGCTGCTGGAAAAGTTGATGATCCGCCCGCCATCGTTCATCCGCGACGCTGCTTCGCGCAGTGTGTTGAAGGTGCCGCGGGTGTTGATCGCGAAGGTCCTTTCATACAGCTCGTCGTCGGTTTCGGCCAACGCCACCATCTTCAGGATGCCGGCGTTGTTGACCAGCACATCGACCTTGCCCAACTGCTGCTCGGTGGTATCGAACAACACCTTCACATCGCTGGCGTTGGCGACATCGGCCTTGACCGCAATGGCCTTACCGCCTTTGGCCTGGACGCTGGCCACCAGGGCGTCGGCTTCGGCTGCGCTGCTGGCGTAGTTGATCACGACGGCGAAGCCCTCACTGGCCAGGCGTTCGGCAATCACAGCGCCGATGCCACGGGAGGCGCCGGTCACAATCGCAACTTTCTGAGTCATGGAATATTCCTCGCGGTAAATGTGCGCTCAGCATCCCAGCTTTGGTCCCTTCGATAAACAGCCTGCGTGTCAACACGACCGCTGCGGGCGTGAAAACCCCATGACGACCTTTTCACAATTCGTTAGCTTGGTAATGAAATATTCCGCTTCTTCGACTTTTTGGAAGTTGGGCGGGGAACTTTCAAGTTCGCCGTTGTCCCGCGAAAAAATCCTTTCAGCTGCAAAAAAATCAGGGTTTCGGCCCGCAAAACAGGAGATTGTCATCTTAGTGCCACATAGATGGCTTATTGAGCACCCATTTTTTATGCCGCCAAATCGTTAAAAAATATTTCTTTATGCTAAAACGATCTAATTTTTTAAAAACAGTCCTATCGCGAAATGTGAAAAATTCATTAGTCTGCATCCCCGGAGACCCGAACTTAGACGCGGGCCCGAGTTCGCCACATGGCTGGCCACACATTTGAGTTTTGGTGGACATTGCGCGGGTGCAAACGATCACAGGGCAACAGACCCTGCCGCCAAAAACAAAAAAAATAGAAATTTCGAGGAGCAACACATGCGTAAGTCGAGTCTGGCCCTGGCCATTGCAGTAGGCGCACTGGCACAACAAGCAGGTGCAGCAGGTTTTCTTGAGGACAGCCACGCGTCGGTCAGTTCGCGTACCTTCTTTTTCCAGAACGATAACCGTGAAGCGGCTCCTGGCTCCAACGCCGACCAACGCGAGCTGGCTACCATCCTGCGTGCGGATTTCATCTCCGGTTACACCCAAGGTACTGTTGGCTTCGGTCTGGACCTGGTCGGCTTCCAGGCTTTCTACCTGGGCGGTGACAACAAACACCCAGCCAACAACAGCTTCTTCCCTGGCAAGGCCCAAGACGCTGACGACGCGTTCAGCGGTGCTGGCGGGAACGTCAAGGCCAAGATTTCCAAGACCGAACTCAAACTGGGTAACGCTCTTGCACCTAACCTGCCCATTCTGGTTGCCAACGACGGCCGCGTAGCGCCTCAGTTCTTCCAGGGCGGCAGCATCACCAGCAAGGACATCGATAATCTGACCCTGACTGCTGGCCAGCTCGAGCAGCAACGCGGCCGTGCGTCCAGCAACTGGACTGGCATGAGCGTCAACGGTGCTATCAAGGACAGCAACAAGTTCATCTATGCTGGCGGTGACTGGAAAGCGACCAAAGACCTGACTTTGCAGTATTACTTCGCTAACCTCGAAGACTTCTACAAGCAGAACTTCCTGGGGCTGCTGCACGTTTGGCAGATCGACAAGGACCAGTCCTTCAAGACTGACCTGCGCTGGTTCAACACGACTTCCGACGGTGCTAACGCTGACCATGAAGCCGGCTATGGTTTCAACGGTAACGGTAGCGGCAACACTGGGGCTGCCACTGCCCGCGGCTGGCGTCGTGCCGATGGTGAGATCGATAACACCATGGGTATCGCAATGTTCACCTACACCCTGGGCGGCCACTCGCTCATGGTCGGTCACCAGCGTATTTCCGATAGCGGCGGTTTCGTCTACATGAACTCCGGCAGCATGCGCGAAGGCACCAATGCTGCTACCGGTAACGGCGGCGTAAGCTTCTACTCGTTCACTGACTCCCTTATCAGCGGCTTCAACAAGGCTGGCGAGAACACCACTTTCGGTCAGTACAGCTATGACTTCGCGCGTTTGGGCGTCCCAGGCCTGAAAGCATCTGCTGCTTACCTGTCCGGTGTGAACGTACGTCCGTACGGTAACCAGGATGGCCGCGGTTCCGAGCACGAAACCGACCTGCGTGTTGACTACGTCATCCAGTCCGGCGCCCTCAAAGGTTTCGGCACCACCCTGCGTCAAGGCATCTACAACGGCAACGTCGGTACTGCCAAGACCAACCAGACCCGTCTGATCTTCAACTACACCTACAACTTCTTCTAAGCTGTTGCGCGTAGCGAAAAACCCGCCCGGAGCGTGCTCCTGGCGGGTTTTTTCATGTCTGAACGCCTCACCCCTGTAGCGAGGGGGCTTGCCCCCGATGAGATGTCTGTGCCCACGCGGTGCCAAGGTGGCCGAATCGGGGGCAAGCCCCCTCGCTACAGGGGTGAGCTTGTTTTATAGCTTTGGGGAATATCCAAGGCACTATCCATTCCTTTTAAACTGCGCCACACCCATGCACAGTGTTCCTACTCACTCAGGAGCCACGTTCATGACCATCCGCCTTGGCGACATCGCCCCCGACTTCCAGCAAGCTTCAAGCGAAGGCCCGATTCAGTTCCACGAGTGGCTGGGCAATCAGTGGGGCGTGCTGTTCTCTCATCCGGCCGACTACACCCCGGTATGCACCACCGAACTGGGCCTCACCGCCAAGCTCAAGGACGAATTCGCCAAGCGCGGCGTCAAGGCCATCGCCCTGTCCGTCGACCCGGTGGAATCCCACCACGGCTGGATCAAGGACATCAACGAAACCCAGAACACCGTGGTCAACTTCCCGATCCTGGCCGACGCCGATCGCAAAGTGTCCGAGCTCTATGATCTGATCCACCCCAATGCCAGCGAGACCCTGACCGTTCGCTCGCTGTTCGTGATCGATCCGAACAAGAAGGTGCGCTTGATCATCACTTACCCGGCCAGCACCGGGCGCAACTTCAACGAAATTCTGCGCGTCATCGACTCGCTGCAACTGACCGATAGCCACAAGGTGGCGACCCCAGCCAACTGGCAGGACGGCGATGAAGTGGTCATCGTGCCGTCGCTCAAGGACGAGGCCGAAATCGCCAGGCGCTTCCCCAAAGGCTACCGCGCCGTCAAGCCGTACCTGCGCTTGACGCCGCAACCGAACCGTTGACAGGTAGGGTCTTCAGGGCGCTTCGGCGCCCTTTTTTTATTCTCGAGCGCAGTGTGGCGTGTATATAGCGTTCGAGAATAACTAAATGAATAAATATGATTTATGGATATATATGTTCAGCTGTTAAGGTTTCCCCCATCACAGCGCGTTCACAGAACCGCGGCAATTTGAAGGAAGCCTAGCGATGTTGGTTGTAGCGATCGGTGGAAGTCCCAGTCAGCGTTCCCGCTCCGGCGTATTGCTCGAGCGTGCCAAGCACACCTTGCAAGGCAAGGGGGTCGAGGTGGTGACCTTTCAGGTGCGTGACTTCAATGCAGAGGACCTGCTGCACGCGCGTTTCGACAGTCCGCAGGTGCTCGACTTTCTGCAACTGGTCGAGAAGGCCGATGGTGTGATCGTCGCCACGCCGATCTACAAGGCCGCCTACTCCGGCGCCCTGAAGACACTGCTGGACCTGCTGCCCGAACGCGCCCTGAGCGGCAAGGTGGTGCTGCCGATCGCCACCGGTGGCAGCATCGCCCACCTGCTGGCCGTCGACTACGCCCTCAAGCCGGTGCTGTCGGCCCTCAAGGCCCAGGAAACGCTGCAGGGCATTTTTGCCGATGACAGCCAGATCACCTACGGCCAGGGCAATGCTGGCGCCCAGCTGGAAGAACGTCTGGCGGAACGCTTCGAAGCGGTACTGAGCGAATTTCACCAGACCATCGCCAGCCGCCCGAAACCCCTGGACCCGGGTTTGCTCAACGAACGTCTGCTCAGTGCTCGCTGGAGCATCTGAGCGGCCACTCCACTATCACCATTGCTGTACTCGTCTTTACACCGTAAGGGCGATCAGACCTCTACACCTGAAGGAAAGCGTAAATGCGTAAAGTCTTGTTGCGTCGTGGTCTGGTCGCGCTGTTCGCTGCGGCGGTGGCGATGGGGGCCATCACTGAGGCCCAGGCCGAAACCCTGCGTATCGGTTACCAGAAGTACGGCACCCTGGTGCTGCTCAAGGCCCGTGGCACCCTGGAGAAGCGCCTGGCTGCCCAGGGCGTCGACGTCAAGTGGACCGAGTTCCCCGGTGGCCCACAGCTGCTCGAAGGCCTCAACGTCGGTTCCATCGACTTTGGCGTGACCGGCGAAACGCCACCGGTGTTCGCCCAGGCCGCCAAGGCCGATCTGGTTTACGTCGCCTACGAGCCCCCAGCGCCGACCAGCGAAGCGCTGCTGGTGCCCAAGGACTCGCCGATCAAGACCGTCGCCGATCTCAAAGGCAAAAAGGTCGCGCTGAACAAAGGCTCCAATGTGCACTACCTGCTGGTGCGTGCGCTGCAAGACGCCGGCTTGAAATACACCGATATCCAGACTGTCTACCTGGCCCCCGCCGATGCCCGCGCGGCGTTCGAGAAGGGCGCCGTGGATGCCTGGGTCATCTGGGACCCTTACCAGGCGGCCGCCGAGAATCAGCTGCAAGCCCGTACCCTCAAGGACGGCACCGGCCTGGTGGACAACCACCAGTTCTATCTGGCCACCCGCCCTTACGCCAAGGATCACCCGAAAGTGATCGAAGCCCTGGTGGACGAAGTGCGCAAGACCGGCGAATGGTCCAAGGCCAACCCCGAGCAAGTGACCGACGAGGTCGCGCCGCTGCTGGGACTGCCGAAGGACATCACCTTGACCTCGGTCAAGCGCCAGGGCTTCGGTGCCCAGTACCTGACGCCGGCAGTCGTCGACGCGCAGCAGAAAATCGCCGATGCCTTTTACCAGCTGAAACTCATTCCGCAGGCCTTGAGCATCAAGGACGTGGTGTGGACACCGCCCGCCGGTGTTGCCGCCGCCCAGTAACGCCTGCGCCGGAGCAGGTTCCGGCTTGAGCCCATCTATAAGGAGACAACTTCAATGAGCCTCAATATTTTCTGGTTCCTGCCCACCCACGGCGACGGTCATTATCTGGGTACCGCCGAAGGCGCCCGCGCCGTCGACCACGGCTACCTGCAACAGATCGCCCAGGCCGCCGACCGCCTCGGTTTCGGTGGCGTGCTGATCCCCACCGGCCGCTCGTGTGAAGACTCCTGGCTGGTGGCCGCCTCGCTGATTCCGGTGACCCAGCGCTTGAAGTTCCTGGTGGCGCTGCGCCCCGGGATCATTTCGCCCACGGTGGCCGCGCGTCAGGCTGCGACCCTGGATCGCCTGTCCAACGGCCGCGCGCTGTTCAACCTGGTGACCGGTGGCGACCCGGAAGAACTGTCCGGTGACGGCCTGTTCCTGACCCACGAAGAACGCTACGAAGCCTCGGTGGAATTCACCCGCATCTGGCGGCGCGTGCTGGAAGGCGAAACCGTCGACTACGATGGCAAGCACATCACCGTCAAAGGCGCCAAGTTGCTCTATCAACCGGTGCAGCAACCACGCCCGCCGCTGTATTTTGGGGGTTCTTCGGATGCCGCTCAGGATCTGGCGGCCGAGCAGGTCGAGATGTACCTGACCTGGGGCGAACCGCCGGCCGCCGTAGCCGAAAAGATCGCTCAGGTGCGGGAAAAGGCCGCGCGCCAGGGCCGCACCGTGCGCTTCGGTATCCGCTTGCACGTGATTGTGCGCGAGACCACCGAGGAGGCCTGGAGAGCCGCCGACAAGCTGATTTCCCATGTCGATGACGCAACCATCGCGCGGGCACAAAAGTCCCTCGCCCGCTACGACTCCGTGGGCCAGCAGCGCATGGCCGCCTTGCACGGCGGCGACCGCACCAAGCTGGAAGTCAGCCCTAACCTGTGGGCCGGCGTCGGCCTGGTGCGTACCGGTGCCGGCACCGCGCTGGTAGGCGATGGCCCGACCGTGGCAGCGCGGGTCAAGGAATACGCGGCGCTGGGCATCGATACCTTCATCTTCTCCGGCTACCCGCATCTGGAAGAGTCCTATCGCGTTGCCGAGCTGCTGTTCCCCCACCTCGACGTGGCTCGCACCGAGCTGCCGTCAGGTGGCCGCCCCGTCACGGCCGCCGGTGAAGTGGTTGCCAACGATTACGTACCTGCTACCGCTACCGCGGCGCAAGGTTGAGGAACTGACAATGAGCAAGCCTGTTCATCCTTGGGTGCAGCGTGTGGCGCCCTGGATCCTGCCGATATTGCTGCTCGGCAGCTGGCAACTAGCGGTAAGCGTCGGCTGGTTGTCGACGCGCATCCTGCCGGCCCCCAGTGCAGTCATCGAAGCCGGCGTAGCGCTGGTGCGCAGCGGCGAAATCTGGACCCACCTGGCAATCAGCGGTTATCGCGCCGGTGTCGGCTTTGTGATCGGCGGCAGCATCGGTTTGGCGCTGGGCTTCATCACCGGCCTGTCGAAATGGGGCGAACGCCTGCTCGACAGTTCGGTGCAGATGATTCGTAACGTCCCGCACCTGGCGCTGATCCCGTTGGTGATCCTGTGGTTCGGCATCGACGAGTCGGCGAAGATCTTCCTGGTGGCGTTGGGCACGGTGTTCCCGATCTACCTCAATACCTATCACGGCATTCGCAACGTCGATCCGGCGCTGGTGGAGATGTCTCGCAGCTACGGCCTGTCCGGCTTCGCCCTGTTCCGCCAGGTGATCCTGCCGGGTGCGCTGCCGTCGATCCTGGTGGGTGTGCGTTTCGCTCTGGGCTTCATGTGGCTGACGCTGATCGTCGCCGAAACCATCTCGGCCAGTTCAGGGATCGGTTATCTGGCGATGAACGCGCGGGAATTTCTGCAGACCGACGTGGTGGTACTGGCGATCGTCATGTATGCCATCCTCGGCAAGCTGGCTGATCTTGCGGCCCGCGGTCTGGAACGGGTGTGGCTGCGCTGGCACCCGGCCTATCAAGTCAAGGGAGGTGCGGCATGACCGTTCTCGCCGAACATTCCACCCAGTTGCTCAAGGGCATTCCCCTGGCGGTGCGCAAGTTGCGCAAGTCGTTTGGCCCGCGCCAGGTGCTCAAGGATATCGAGCTGCGCATTCCGGCGGGGCAGTTCGTGGCCATCGTCGGTCGCAGCGGCTGCGGCAAGAGTACCTTGCTGCGCCTGCTGGCCGGGCTCGACCAGCCGACCGAAGGCGAGTTGCTGGCCGGCAAGGCGCCGCTGAGCGATGCCCGTGAAGACACCCGTCTGATGTTCCAGGAAGCGCGTTTGCTGCCCTGGAAGAAGGTCATCGACAACGTCGGCCTGGGTCTCAAGGGCGACTGGCGACCCAAGGCCCTGCAAGCGCTGGAAGCGGTCGGCCTGAGTGATCGCGCCAACGAGTGGCCCGCAGGCCTGTCCGGTGGCCAGAAGCAGCGCGTGGCCCTGGCCCGTGCGCTGATTCACAAGCCGCGCCTGTTGTTGCTCGATGAGCCGCTGGGCGCGCTGGATGCCCTGACTCGTATCGAAATGCAGCAGTTGATCGAGCGTCTGTGGCAGGAGCATGGTTTTACCGTGCTGCTGGTCACCCATGACGTCAGTGAAGCCGTGGCCGTGGCCGACCGGGTGATCTTGATCGAGGAAGGCGAGATCGGCCTCGATCTGCTGGTCGACCTGCCTCGCCCGCGTGCCCGGGGCGCTTATGCCCTGGCGGCGCTGGAAGCTGAAGTGCTCAAGCGCGTGTTGTCGCTGCCCGGCAGCCCGCCCGAACCCGAACCCCCTTCGCCCCTGCCTACGCAATTGCGTTGGGCTTATTGATCCAAACCTCAAAGACAGGAAATACGCTCATGACTATCAAGGCTATCAACGTACGTAACCAGTTCAAAGGCACCATCAAGGAAATCGTCGAAGGCGACGTGCTGTCCGAAATCGACGTGCAGACCGCGTCGGGCATCGTCACTTCGGTGATCACCACCCGCTCGGTCAAGGAGCTGGAGCTGGTCGTCGGCAGCGAAGTGATCGCGTTCGTGAAGTCGACTGAAGTATCTATCGCCAAGCTGTGATCTGACGGTATAGGGCGCTATTCGGGGGCAAGCCCCCTCGCTACAGGGCGGTCATGCGATCTTGTAGCGAGGGGGCTTGCCCCCGAAAACCTCCGCCACGCCAAGACACTTCAGCGTTTGGGCAAATACGGCGGCAAATACAGCCCCAGATACGCCTCGAACACCCGCATGCCTTCCTCGGCCATGCGCGGGGTGATTGCGCCGTGCAACTGCACCGAGCGAGCATACACCCGATCTCCCAATTCCATTGCCAGCGCGAACACGTCGACTTCGTCGGTGATTCGTGGCAGTTCAAAGTGACGATCGAACAGCTGCTGCATCAGCGCGCCCAGTTCCAGATCATGTTGTCGATCGGCCTGCATCACCTCACTGAGCCCGTGCTGTGCCAGGATCAACTGGCGGGCGGCGCAGTCCTGGCTGTAGATCGCCAGCATCCGCTGCTCCACCAGCCGTGATAGATCCCGCCAGGTGACCAGTGCCTGATGATCGATCGGTGCCAGCAGGCAGGCGCGAAAGGCGGCGTGAATGTCCGCCGTCAGGGCTTCGAGCAGTGCGGGCACGTTGGCGAAGAAGTGATAGACCGACGACGGCGGAATCTGTGCGCGCTCCGCCACGCCGTAGATCGACAGGCTGGCGACCCCTTCGCTGGCCAGCACGGCACGCGCCGCGGCCAGTATCGACTCGATCCGCGCCTGGCTGCGGGCGCGCGGCTTGCGGGGGGTGGCAGGGCGATTCATGGCGGCTCTCCTGGGCATGGCGGCTGCATTGTAGCGTCAAGCCGGGAGGATTCGGCGCTTTCCCTGCGGGTCAGGGCGGTGGACGAACAGGGCATCCAGATCGCTGGTCTGCCCCAGTCCGGAGCTGGTCCAGTGGTGCGAGCGATGAATGTAATGGCGGTACAGCAGCGCTTGCTCGCTGGCGCTGAGCGCGGGCGTCGAGCTGCGGCCGCAGGCGTAGTCCAGCAGCTTGGCAGCGATGGGCTGCAGCGTTTCGGGGTAGTCGGGTTGCTTGAGCGGCGCCAGGGGCACGCCCGCGGCGACCGCCAGTTGATGCATGGCCTGCAGGTACACCCATGCCAGATCATTGCGAACGCTGCGCCGGCCTTCGACAGCAGCATGCACTTGAACTTCGTCGACGCGGTCACCGCGCGTGCTGCTGTATTTGTGGCTGGTCCAGGTCCGGATTTGCTGGTCGAAGCCATAGTCGGTCGGTGGCGTCACCGGCTGCTCCAGCAACGCCGCCGTGCGTTGGACACTGGGCGCGCTGTCGAGCGGGCGATGCGGGGCGATGCAGCTGCCATCGGGGCGAGTCAGGATGAGCCGCTCTTCCATCAGCGGCGGATAGCCGCCGCCGATATCGGCGTGGGCGCCGGGCAAAGGCAGGTCGAATGCGCCGGCACTCGACAGTGCAAAGTTGTATCGATGCTCATCGGCGGCCACCAGATGCACGATGCGCCGGGCCATGTCGGCGCTCAGGCGCAGGCGCGGCGGGGTGCCGGGACCCATGATCGAGGCGACCGTGTCGAACAGCCCGATAAAGCCGATGTGCGTTGAGAGGATTCTGTTGCTGCGCAGCGCGCGCGCCAATATGTCTTCGGCGCCAGCGCACACCTCATTGGCGAAATGCCGAGCGCAGGCGGCGCCGCGGCTGAAACCGAAGAGATCGATGATCAGGCTGTCGAGCTGTTGCCCAGGGTGTTGGCTGCCCCAGTGCTGGAGCAGTTCGCCGATGCCTTTATGAGCCTTGGCGACTGCGGCTTCCCAGCCCAGGCTGCCTATGCCGGTGGCCATGGCGAACAGCGAATCTTCTTCGTCCGCGCGGGTACCGATGCCTTCGATATACAAGCGCATCTGATGTTTTTCGGGGGCGTGAGGGTAAAGGGCGAACAGCTTGGCGACGTTGCTGGCATCGTCGTTGCGGGCGTTGGCGCGGTGGTTGCCGGTGCCGTCGAAAAAGATGCCCAGTTGCAGGGTGACAGTTGAGGTGGCTTGATTCATGACGCGCTTCCATCGATGTTAAATGGCCGCATCGTAGAAGGTGTTCGGGAGAATCGTAGGCGGCCGTTTCGCCGCTCAATGTAGGAGAGTTCCACCTACTCTTGACCCCTCTGTAGTGAGGGGGCTTGCCCCCGACGGCGCCGGTGCAGTCACCGTCGAGGTGTCTGGGAGGACGCTGTCGGGGGCAAGCCCCCTCGCTACAGTGGTCGGGTGTGTCGTTACACCGTATGCAAGTACCAGTTGTACTCGAGGTCGGAGATCGAGTGCTCGAACTCCTCCAGCTCGCTTTCCTTGCAGGCGACGAAGATATCGATGTACTTCGGATCGATATAACGCGCCATCACTTCGCTGTCGTCCAGCTCGCGCAGGGCATCGCGCAAGTTGTTGGGCAGGCTCTGCTCGTTCTGCTCGTAGGAGTTGCCTTCGACCGGGGCATTAGGCTCGATCTTGTTGGTCAGGCCGTGATGCACGCCCGCAAGTACCCCTGCCATCAGCAGATAGGGGTTGGCGTCGGCGCCCGCGACGCGGTGCTCGATACGCACGGCATCGGCGCTCCCGGTGGGCACGCGCAGGGCCACGGTACGGTTGTCCAAGCCCCAGCAGGGCGAGTTGGGCACGTAGAACTGCGAGCCGAAGCGCCGGTACGAGTTGACGTTCGGGCACAGGAAGGCCATCTGCGCCGGGAGGGTCTCGAGCACACCGCCGATCGCGTGACGCAATGCGGCGTTCTGCTCGGGATCCTCGCTGGTGAAGATGTTCTTGCCGTCCTTGTCGAGAATCGAGATGTGCACGTGCAGGCCGTTGCCCGCCTGGCCAGGGTAAGGCTTGGCCATGAAGGTGGTGTCCATCTCATGGTCGTAGGCGATGTTCTTGATCAGCCGCTTGAGCAGCACGGCATAGTCGCAGGCCTTGATCGGGTCGGCCACGTGATGCAGGTTGACCTCGAACTGCGCTGGGGCGCTTTCCTTGACGATGGCGTCTGCGGGGATGCCTTGCTCCTTGGCTCCTTCGAGGATGTCCTGAAGGCAGTCGACGTACTCGTCGAGGTCATCGATCAGGTAGACCTGGGTCGAATGCGGGCGCTTGCCTGAGATCGGCGAGCGAGGCGGCTGGGGACGTCCGTTCACGTTCTCCTGATCGATCAGGTAGAACTCCAGCTCGAACGCGGCGCAGATGGTCAGGCCCATTTCGTCGAACTTGGCCACCACCTGGCGCAGCACTTCGCGCGGGTCGGCGAAGAAGGGTTCGCCTTCGAGCTCGTGCATGGTCATCAGCAGTTGCGCGGTAGGGCGCTTTTGCCAGGGCTCGTTGGACAGGGTGTCAGGGATCGGATAGCAGATGCGGTCAGCATCGCCGATGTCCAGGCCCAGGCCAGTGCTTTCGACCGTGGAGCCGTTGATGTCCAGCGCGAAGAGGGAGGCCGGCAGGTTGATGCCTTTCTCGTAAACCTTGTGGAGACTGGTGCGTTCAATGCGCTTGCCGCGCACCACACCATTCATATCTGCGATCAGAAGGTCGACGTACAGAACCTCAGGATGTTCCTTAAGGAATGCGTTCGCTTCATTCAGCTGAACGGCACGCGGGGGTACCGACATGATGCAACACCTTTGTTGTTAAAAATATCAATCATTGGGCTACAGCAGGTTCAGTCAATCCGAAAGGACTGTTGAAGTCAAGCAAGCCCACTTTTGCCCTAAAAAAGCGCTGATTAGCCGTTTTTGCCGCAATTCAGGGCGCGGATGACGCGTTTTGCTACGGTATAACGGGCGGGCGGTAATGCCCCTGTTTCATTTATGACCGGGGTGTTGTGGAAAAAAATGAACAAGGCTAAGCTCGGCGGCAACCCATAACATCAAGAATAACGGGGGATACCATGTCGCATCGGCCGTCGAACGGCGTCAAGGGTTGCACTGAGCAGTTCAGATCTTTCCATTTTCACAGCAGGTTCGCCCGCTATTGGCGAACGATGTTGCGCACCGCTCGGCAACGCGGCTGGGCAGGGCAATCGCCCGCCATGGCGGCCGATATAATTGACAGCCCGCTCAAGCCCGCCACTTTCACTCTAGAACTCTATCGCCCCATTGGCCAAGTCTGCATGACTGGCCCGGCGAATCTTCGTGTCGCAGGCCATACTACCCTATCCCCGAGCATCCGCGTGGCCCGTGCCAGAGCCGCGCAATGGCACCTCGCGGCGGCCCCGGGCCTGGGTTTTGCACTGTTCGTGCAACAGCTGGTCACACAAAACGCACCGTATTGACGTATTTTTCAGCGCAGGGCCAATAGCCTTGAGTTGCAACCGAAGTACTGCAGCACCCAGCGACGCATCTGCGTCAAACAGCGCCCGCGCCGCCCATGGCCGGGTTTCTTGAGATCCTGAGGTCTTTATGAGCGCCAACCTCGACCAGCTCACCGATTGGTTGAAACAGCACAAGATTACCGAAGTCGAATGTCTGATCAGCGACCTGACCGGTATCACCCGCGGCAAGATCTCGCCGACCAACAAGTTCATCGCCGAAAAGGGCATGCGCTTGCCGGAAAGCGTCCTGCTGCAGACGGTCACCGGTGATTACGTCGAAGACGACATCTACTACGAATTGCTCGACCCGGCCGACATCGACATGATCTGCCGCCCCGACGAGAATGCGGTGTTTCTCGTGCCCTGGGCCATCGAGCCCACTGCCCAGGTGATCCACGACACTTACGACAAGCAAGGCAACCCTATCGAGCTGTCGCCGCGCAACGTGCTCAAGAAGGTCCTCAAGCTCTATTCCGATCGTGGCTGGCAGCCCATCGTCGCGCCGGAGATGGAGTTCTACCTGACCAAGCGCTGCGACGATCCGGACTTCCCCCTGCAGCCGCCAATCGGCCGTTCCGGGCGCCCGGAAACAGGTCGGCAGTCGTTCTCCATCGAGGCGGCCAACGAATTCGATCCGCTGTTCGAGGACGTCTACGACTGGTGCGAAGCCCAGCATCTGGACCTCGACACGCTGATCCACGAAGACGGCACGGCGCAGATGGAGATCAACTTCCGTCACGGCAACGCCTTGGCGCTGGCCGACCAGATCCTGGTGTTCAAACGCACCATGCGCGAGGCCGCGCTCAAGCACAATGTCGCCGCCACCTTCATGGCCAAGCCCATGACCGGCGAGCCCGGCAGTGCCATGCACCTGCACCAGAGCATCGTCGACCTGAACACCGGCAAGAACATCTTCGCCAACGAAGACGGCAGCATGAGCGAGCTGTTCCTGCACCACATCGGCGGCCTGCAAAAATTCATCCCCGAGCTGCTGCCGCTGTTCGCACCCAACGTCAACTCGTTCCGGCGCTTTCTGCCTGACACTTCTGCGCCGGTCAACGTCGAATGGGGCGTCGAGAACCGCACCGTGGGCCTGCGCGTGCCGGACGCCGTGCCGCAGAACCGCCGCGTCGAAAACCGCCTGCCGGGCGCCGACGCCAACCCTTATCTGGCCATTGCCGCCAGCCTGCTGTGCGGTTACATCGGCATGGTCGAGGGTCTCAATCCGAGCGCGCCGGTGCATGGCCGTGGCTACGAGCGCCGCAACCTGCGCCTGCCGTTGACCATCGAAGATGCCCTCGAGCGTATGGAAAACAGCAAGACCATCGAGAAGTACCTCGGGCGCAAATTCATCATCGGCTACGTCGCCGCCAAGCGCGCCGAGCACGAAAACTTCAAGCGCGTGATCAGTTCGTGGGAACGCGAGTTCCTGCTGTTCGCCGTCTGATCGCAGCGGGCCCGCCTTGGCTGGCGGGCCTTTCACAAGGAGCCGGCAATGAGCGTCAACAGCAACCCGCAAACCCGTCAGTGGCAAGAGCTCAGCAGCGAGCACCACCTGGCGCCCTTCAGCGATTATCAGCAGCTCAAGGAAAAAGGCCCGAGGATCATCACCAAGGCCAAAGGCGTGCACCTCTGGGACAGCGAAGACCACAAGATTCTCGACGGCATGGCCGGTCTCTGGTGCGTGGCTATCGGCTACGGTCGTGACGAACTGGCCGATGTCGCCGCCAAACAGATGCGCGAGCTGCCCTACTACAACCTGTTTTTCCAGACCGCTCACCCGCCGGTGCTGGAACTCGCCAAGGTGGTGTCCGAGCTGGCGCCCGCCGGCATGAGCCACGTGTTCTTCACCGGCTCCGGTTCCGAAGGCAACGACACCGTGCTGCGCCTGGTTCGCCACTACTGGGCGCTCAAGGGCCAGCCGCAGAAAAAGGTCATCATCAGCCGCATCAACGGTTACCACGGCTCCACCGTGGCTGGCGCCAGCCTGGGCGGCATGGTGGGCATGCATGAGCAGGGCGACCTGCCGATCCCCGGCATCGTCCACATCCCGCAGCCTTACTGGTTCGGCGAAGGCGGCGACATGACCCCGGACGAATTCGGCATCTGGGCCGCCGAGCAGTTGGAGCAGAAAATCCTCGAAGTCGGTGAAGACCAGGTCGCAGCCTTTATCGCCGAGCCGATCCAGGGCGCCGGCGGGGTGATCATCCCGCCGGACAGCTACTGGCCGAAGATCAAGGAGATCCTCGCCAAGTACGACATCCTGTTCGTGGCCGACGAGGTGATCACCGGTTTCGGTCGTACCGGCGAATGGTTCGGCAGCGACTACTACGATCTGCAACCCGATCTGATGACCATCGCCAAGGGCCTGACCTCGGGCTATATCCCCATGGGTGGCGTGATCGTGCGCGACGAAGTGGTCAAGGTCATCAGCGAGGGCGGCGATTTCAACCACGGCTTCACCTATTCCGGGCATCCGGTGGCGGCCGCCGTGGCGCTGGAGAACATCCGCATTCTGCGCTCCGAACACATAGTCACTCGTGTGAAAGAAGAAACGGCACCCTATTTGCAAAAGCGTTTGCGCGAGCTCGCCGATCACCCGCTGGTGGGCGAAGTCCGCGGCCTGGGGCTGTTGGGGGCGATCGAGCTGGTCCGCGACAAGGCCACTCGGGCGCGTTACGAAGGCGTGGGGGTGGGCATGATCTGCCGCCAGTTCTGCTTCGACAACGGCCTGATCATGCGCGCTGTCGGTGACACCATGATCATCGCGCCGTCGCTGGTGATCACCAAGGCTGAAATTGACGAGCTGCTGGACAAGGCCCGCAAGTGCCTCGATCTGACGCTCGAAGCAGTGAATGGCTAAATGCTAGGCTTGCCGGTGGGGCGCAAAGGTTGCTGGGGGCTCCCCGCCGGAACACACGTGATCGACCTAAAAGAATCTGGAGCATTACGCATGAAGAAATTTGGCAAGTCCCTCCTCGCCATGTCCCTGCTGGGCGTGGTTGCTGGTGTTGCGCACGCTGACGATAAAGTCCTGCACGTCTACAACTGGTCCGATTACATCGCGCCGGACACCACCAAGAAGTTCGAGGCGGCGACAGGGATCAAGGTTGTCTACGACGTGTACGACAGCAACGAGACTCTGGAAGCCAAGCTGCTGGCCGGCAAATCCGGTTACGACATCGTCGTGCCATCCAACAACTTCCTGGCCAAGCAGATCAAGGCCGGCGTCTACCTGACGCTGGACAAATCCAAGCTGAGCAACTACGGCAACCTCAACAAGAACCTGCTCAAGGCAGTGTCGGTCAGCGACCCGGACAACGCCCATGCCTTCCCGTATCTGTGGGGCACCATCGGCATCGGCTACAACCCGGACAAGGTCAAGGCCGCGCTGGGCGCCGACGCACCGACCAACTCCTGGGACCTGCTGTTCAAGCCTGAATACGCCGACAAGCTCAAGGGCTGCGGGATCAGCTTCCTCGATTCACCCACCGAAATGCTGCCGATCGCGCTGAAGTACCTGGGCTACCCGACCAACTCCCAGGACAAGAAGCAGATCGAAGAAGCCAAGAATCTGTACCTCAAGAACGTTCGCAAGGACGTCGCCTACTTCCATTCGTCCAAGTACATCTCGGACCTGGCCAACGGCAATATCTGCGTAGCCGTGGGTTATTCGGGTGACATCTTCCAGGCCAAGTCCCGCGCGGCTGAAGCCGGTGGCAAGGTCAAGATCGACTACAGCATTCCGAAGGAAGGCGCTGGCAGCTTCTATGACATGGTCGCCATTCCCAAGGATGCCGAAAACGTCGAAGGCGCCTACAAGTTCATGAACTTCCTGCTGCAGCCGGAAATCATGGCGGAGATCTCCAACGCCGTGTCCTACCCGAACGGCAACTCGGCTGCGACCCCGCTGGTTGACGAGGCCATCCGTGAAAACAAGGGCATCTACCCAGCCGACGACGTGCAAGCCAAGCTGTACGCCATCGCCGACCTGCCTGCCGCTACTCAGCGCGACATGACCCGCGCCTGGACTCAGATCAAAACGGGCAAGTAAGTCCGTCTGCCCTCGACCAGGCATCGCGATGCCTGGTCGAGTCGGCAAATCGATATTTCTTTTGCCGGAAGAGTTTTTCGACTGTACGGTACGCCGCTTTTCGCAGTTCGGCCGGCCGGATGACGCCTGACAACAGCACATCGAGAGGATCTCCCACTTGGCTATCTCTTTATTTCGCAAAGCATTGCTGGCAAGTGCCGGTCTGACGCTGGCCCTGAGCACCCAGGCCGCGCCCACCGTGCATATTTATAATTGGTCCGACTACATTGGCGAGACCACCCTGGCCGACTTCGAGAAGGCCACGGGCATCAAGCCGATCCAGGATGTGTTCGACTCCAACGAAACCCTCGAAGGCAAGCTGCTGGCCGGGCATACCGGCTACGACGTGGTGGTGCCGTCCAACCACTTCCTGGGCAAGCAGATCAAAGCGGGGGCTTTCCAGAAGCTCGACCGTTCGCAACTGCCCAACTGGCAGAACCTCGACCCGGCGCTGATGAAACGCCTCGAGGCCAACGACCCGGGCAACCAGTACGCCGTGCCTTACCTGTGGGGCACCAACGGCATCGGCTATAACGTCGACAAGGTCAAAAAGGCGCTGGGCGTCGACCATATCGATTCCTGGTCCGTGCTGTTCGAGCCGGAGAACATCAAGAAGCTGTCCAAGTGCGGTGTGGCCTTCCTCGACTCGGCGGACGAAATGATCCCCACGGTGCTCAACTACATGGGCCTGAACGCCAACAGCACTGACCCCGAGGACTACAAGAAGGTCGAAGCCAAACTGCTGGCCGTGCGGCCGTACGTGACCTACTTCAACTCGTCCAAATACATCACCGACCTCGCCAATGGCGATATCTGCGTGGCTGCCGGGTTCTCCGGCGACGTCTTCCAGGCCCGCGCACGTGCCCAGGAAGCCGGCAAGAACGTCAACATCGCCTACGCCATCCCCAAAGAGGGCGGCGCGCTGTGGTTCGACATGCTGGCCATCCCGGCGGACTCGCAAAACGTCAAGGAGGCTCACGCCTACATCAACTACATCCTGCAACCTGAGGTCATCGCCAAGGTCAGTGATTACGTGGGCTATGCCAACCCGACGCCGAAGTCCATCGAGTTCATGGACGCCAAGGTGCACAGCGATCCCACCGTGTACCCGTCCCAGCAAGTGCTCGACAAGATGTATGTGAGCACCGAGCTGCCACCCAAGATTCAACGCGTCATGACCCGTAGCTGGACCAAGGTCAAGACCGGCAAGTAATAGTCACCGGCCTGCGCCAAGGGCGCGGGCCACCCATTTTTGTGGAGAATCTCGTTAATGGCCGTTGCCTCCAGTGCCTATAAGAAAGCCCTCGAAGGCGACCGGACACCCAAGCAGGTGTTGGTCAAGATCGATCGGGTGACGAAGAAGTTCGATGAGACGGTCGCCGTGGACGACGTTTCCCTTGAGATCAAAAAGGGCGAGATATTCGCCCTGCTCGGTGGCTCGGGCTCGGGCAAGTCGACGCTGCTGCGCATGCTCGCCGGCTTCGAGCGGCCCACCGAAGGGCGGATCTTCCTCGACGGCGTCGATATCACCGACATGCCGCCGTACGAACGCCCGATCAACATGATGTTCCAGTCCTACGCGCTGTTCCCGCACATGACCGTGGCGCAGAACATCGCCTTCGGCCTCAAGCAGGACAAGATTCCCGCAGCCGAGATCGACGCCCGGGTGGCGGAAATGCTCAAGCTGGTGCAGATGAGCCAGTACGCCAAGCGCAAGCCCCATCAACTGTCGGGCGGGCAGCGTCAGCGCGTGGCGCTGGCCCGTTCGCTGGCCAAGCGTCCGAAACTACTGCTGCTCGACGAGCCCATGGGCGCGCTGGACAAAAAGCTGCGCTCGCAGATGCAGCTCGAACTGGTCGAGATCATCGAGCGCGTCGGGGTGACCTGCGTGATGGTGACCCACGATCAGGAAGAGGCCATGACCATGGCCCAGCGCATCGCCATCATGCACCTAGGCTGGATCGCCCAGATCGGCAGCCCCATCGATATCTATGAAACACCCACCAGCCGGCTGGTGTGCGAGTTCATCGGCAACGTCAACCTGTTCGACGGCGAAGTGATCGAGGACATGGAAGGCCACGCGCTGATCGCCAGCCCCGAGCTCGAACGCAGCATCTACGTGGGCCATGGCGTCAGCACCTCGGTGCAGGACAAGCGCGTGACCTACGCCATTCGCCCGGAAAAACTGCTGGTCACCACCGAGCAGCCTACCCACGAGTACAACTGGTCACGTGGCACCGTGCATGACATCGCCTACCTGGGCGGCCACTCGGTGTTCCACGTGCAATTGCCCTGCGGCAAGCTGGTGCAATCGTTCGTCGCCAACGCCGAGCGGCGCGGCGCCCGGCCGACCTGGGACGACGAAGTGTTCGTCTGGTGGGAGGATGACAGCGGCGTGGTACTGCGCTCATGACCGATCAATCCAAGGCCATGCGCAAGTTCAAGCGTCGCCTCGGCCGCTTGCTGCCCAACGGGCGCCAGGCGGTCATCGGTGTGCCGTTCATCTGGCTGTTCCTGTTCTTCATGCTGCCGTTCTTCATCGTCCTGAAGATCAGCTTCGCTGAAGCGGACGTGGCGATTCCGCCTTATACCGAAATCCTCACCTACCTCGACGACAAGCTGCAGATCGCCCTGAACATGGGCAACTACCTGCTGCTGACCGGCGACGACCTGTACATCGATGCCTATCTTGGCTCGTTGAAGATGGCCTTTATCAGCACGCTCCTGTGCCTGTTGATCGGCTATCCAATGGCCTACGCCATGTCGACGGCGAAAAAGGAGAGCCAGACGGTCCTGTTGCTGTTGATCATGATGCCGACCTGGACGGCCATCCTCATCCGCGTGTACGCCTGGATGGGCATCCTCAGCAACAACGGCCTGCTCAACGGCTTCTTGATGTGGACCGGCATCATCAGCCAGCCGATAGAGATCCTCAACACCAACCTGGCGGTGTACATCGGCATCGTCTATTCGTACCTGCCGTTCATGATCCTGCCGCTGTTCGCCAACCTGGTGAAGCATGATCAGAGCTTGCTCGAAGCGGCCTCGGACCTGGGCTCGAGCACCTTCAACAGCTTTTGGAAGATCACCGTGCCGCTGTCCAGGAACGGCATCATCGCCGGCTGCATGCTGGTGTTCATTCCGGTGGTGGGCGAGTTCGTCATCCCCGAGCTGCTGGGTGGCCCGGAAACCCTGATGATCGGCCGGGTGCTGTGGCAGGAATTCTTCAACAACCGCGACTGGCCGGTGGCCTCGGCGCTGGCGGTGGTGATGCTGGCAATCCTGATCATCCCGATCGTGCTGTTCAACCGCAGTCAGGCCAAGGAACTGGAGGGCAAGATATGAAAGGCTTCAAGTTCTCGCGGTTCATGCTGGTAGTGGGGCTGCTGTTCATCTACCTGCCGATGCTGATTCTGGTGATCTACTCGTTCAACGCCTCGCGGCTGGTGACGGTGTGGGGCGGTTGGTCGGTGAGCTGGTACACCGGCCTGCTCGATAACACGCAGTTGATCTCGTCCGTGGGCCGTTCGCTGCAGATTGCTGCGTGCACCGCAGTGTCGGCGGTGATCCTCGGCACCCTGGCGGCCTTTGTGTTGACCCGGGTGCCGCACTTCAAGGGGCGCACGCTGTTCGGCGGCATGGTCACGGCGCCGCTGGTGATGCCTGACGTGATCACCGGTCTGTCGCTGTTGCTGTTGTTCGTGGCGATGGCGCAGTGGATCGGCTGGCCCCAGGAACGCGGGCTGATGACTATCTGGATTGCCCACACTACCTTCTGTACCGCCTATGTGGCGGTGGTGGTGTCGTCGCGCCTGCGCGAGCTGGACCTGTCCATCGAAGAGGCGGCCATGGATCTGGGCGCGCGGCCGTGGAAGGTGTTCCTGCTGATCACCATCCCGATGATCGCGCCGTCGCTGGCGGCGGGGGCGATGATGTCGTTCGCCTTGTCGCTGGATGACCTGGTGCTGGCCAGCTTCGTGTCCGGGCCGGGGTCGACGACCTTGCCGATGGAGGTGTTCTCGGCGGTGCGCCTGGGCGTCAAGCCCGAGATCAACGCCGTGGCCAGTCTGATCCTGCTGGTGGTGTCGACCTTCACCTTTATCGTCTGGTACTTCACCCGTCGCTCCGAGCAGCAGCGGCGCAAGGCGATCCAGCTGGCGATCGAGGAAAGCGCGGCGGGTGGCGATCTGAAGCGCGATTCGCGTCGCGATCCTTCGCAGACGGTGGTATAGCCGATACACCTGTAGCGAGGGGGCTTGCCCCCGATTCGGGGAGGCTGAACCAGCCTGTCGGGGGCAAGCCCCCTCGCTACACAGTCCACGCTTTCCCCGGCCATATCTCAAGTTTTCGGAAACTCTCTATGCCCCCCGCCATATTCGATCCCGAAGCCCTGCGCGCCAGCCTCAAGCCATTGCTGGAGCGCAGCGCGCTGTCGAGCCCTGCGCACAGTTACCGACAGTTCTACGGACTCGATCTGGCCCATCGTCACGACTCGACAGAGTCCCTGCTCGGCCGCATGAGCGTCGGGCCGTTCGATATCGTCACGCAGTTGTGGCTGCCCGCGCGGCCAGTGGCGACGTTGTTCCTGCTGCATGGGTTTTACGATCACATGGGGCTGTATCGGCATGTGATCGATTGGGCGCTGGAGCAGCGGTTCGCGGTCATCGCCTGCGACTTGCCCGGGCACGGGCTGTCCAGCGGCGCGCGGGCGAGCATCGACGATTTTGGTCACTATCAGCAGGTGTTGCAGGGGCTGTTCGCCGAGGCCGAGCAGTTGCAGCTGCCTCAGCCGTGGCATCTGTGCGGGCAGAGTACCGGGGGCGCTATCGCGGTCGATCACTTGCTGCATTGCGGCGCGGATACGCCGATCCAGGGCCAGACCGTGTTGCTGGCGCCCTTGGTGCGGCCGCGGGCCTGGGGCTGGTCGAAGTTGAGCTATCGGTTGCTCAAGCCCTTCGTGTCCGGCATCGACCGGCGTTTCAGCGAGAACACCAACGACCCGGCGTTCATGCCGTTTCTGCAGGCCGATCCGCTGCAGCCAATGCGTTTGCCCACGGCCTGGGTCGGGGCGCTGGTGAAGTGGGTGGCGCGGATCGAAGCGGCGCCGACCTGCCAACGCTCGCCGCTGATCGTTCAGGGCGACGCCGATATGACGGTGGACTGGCAGCACAACCTGCAAGTGCTGCGCAGCAAGTTCGATCAGCCACGGGTGTTGATGCTGCCCCAGGCGAAGCATCATCTGGCCAACGAGTTGCCGCAGTACCGCCAGGAATATTTTGCATTCCTGCAGGCCGCCCTTGGTAGCGAGGGGGCTTGCCCCCGATAAGGCTGGTCTGCCAGGCGAGGTGTGTCAGTTGCATTTTTCGGGAGCAAGCTCCCTCGCTACAGGGTTGGTATCAGGGCTGCCCCACCGCCAGCCCTGCACGAATCGCCGCCAGCGCTGCCTGGTAATAAGCCTTGCCCTCGGCGGACTCGGCGAAGGTGACGAATTCTTCGAGCTCCAGATCGCTCAGGTCGCGATACACGTACAGCAAGGTGTTAGGCAGCTCGGTGCTGATCTGGTCCATGAGCCTTTGCCGTTGGCCGTCGAGCATGCCCTGCGCCTGACCGGCACCCAGCAGGCCGGGGATCATCTGGCTGAGGCTGTCGGCCGCGACACCAGCGATGGCCAGGCTGACTTCGGCGCCGGCCTCGCGAGCGGGCAGGGCGGTGGCCAGGTGGCCGATCAGCAGCACGCGATCATCGCTGGCCTGAATGTGCGGCAGGCCCTGAGCGTTCTTGGCCAGTTGATCCTTGCGGGTGGCGAGCAATTCGGCAGCGACGATCTTGTGCCCCAATGGCGAATCGAAGAAGGTCAACGCGGGCACCGGGTCGGCGAGCGTCTGGCGCAATTTGCCCTCGGCACGGCTGTCCATGGCCTGGGCGGCGAAGCGTTTGTTGCTGTTGTTGACCAGCGCCTGGAACACCGCCGGCGGCAGGCTGTTGCTGTAGCGTTGCTGAGCGGCGGTGAGAGCGTCGTTGAAATGCGCGCGTTGTTCTGGCCAACCGGCGACCTTGTACAACTGGTCATGGTTGTCTGCCCACGCGGGCATGGTGCAGAACATGATGAGCAACAAACACAAACGACGCATATAGACTCCTGTCGGCAGGCCGCTATTGTCCTTGGGCCGGCGTGGCTTTGTCGAGATTTGCGCACGCCTGGCGCCCATGAAACATTTGCAGGTCGTCGGTAGCCAAGTGGCGCTGTCGGTTTTGCGGGCTTCTGGATACTATGCGCGCCATGCCCATATCCCTTGATGACCCTCTGCTGTTGCGCATTGTCGATGACCTGGCCGAACGCGGCTGGTCGCAGCAGAACCTGTTCCTGCCTCAGGGTCTGACCCTGGAACTGGCGGCCGAGTGCCGTAAACGTTCGCGTGCCGGCGAATTGGCCCCGGCGGCGGTGGGGCGCGGTCTCAGTCAGGAGGTGCGCGAAGGCATCCGCGGGGACCGCATCCAGTGGATCGAACCCGGTGAAACCGCCCCGTGCGACCAATACCTGCAGATCATGGACAGCCTGCGCGAAGCACTCAATCGCAGCCTGTTCATGGGGCTGGAAGAATTCGAAGCGCATTTTGCCCTGTATCCGCCAGGGGCGTTCTACCGTCGGCATCTGGACCGCTTTCGCGATGACGACAGCCGCATGGTTTCGGCGGTGCTGTACCTCAACACCGGATGGGTGCCGGGGGATGGCGGCGAACTGCGCATGTACCTCAAGGGCGAGGTCGCGCACGACGTAGCGCCCATTGGCGGCAGCCTGGTGGTGTTTTTGTCCGGCGACATGCCCCATGAAGTGCTCCCGGCCGAGCGAGATCGGCTGTCACTCACGGGCTGGTTCCGGCGCCGCCCCAACGAGCCTTTCTGATATGCACAAGATCCTCGTCAGTCGTTGCTTGCTCGGCCACCCGGTGCGTTATGACGGCGGCTCCAGCGGGCCGTTCGATCGCTTGGCGGCCTGGCAGGCCGAAGGCCGGGTGGTGGGCCTGTGTCCGGAGGTGGCCGGCGGTTTGCCGACGCCGCGTCCACCCGCCGAAATTCCAGGCGGGCAGGGCACCGCGGTGCTGGCCGGCGAGGCGCAGGTGGTGACGGTACAGGGTGAGGATTTCACCGCGGCCTTCGTGCGCGGCGCCGAGATCGCCTTGCGCCAGGTGCGCGAACAGGGGATTCGCATCGCCATTCTCAAAGCCAACAGCCCGTCGTGCGGCAATCGCGAGACTTATGACGGCTCGTTCAGTGGCGTGCGGGTGCGCGGTGAAGGGGTGACTGCGGCGCTGCTGCGCCGCGAGGGGGTGCAGGTGTTCAATGAGCATGAATTGGATGAGGCCGCGTCGGCCCTGTTGAATCTCGATGATGCGATCACTCTGTGGTGAGGGGGCTTGCTCCCGAGGGGCTGGTCCTGCCTACCAAGGAGTGCCAGTGCCGGCCCCTCGGGAGCAAGCCCCCTCACCACCGGTGATCTGGATTCACATACTGCCGTGCTGACGGTGAAAATCGTGCATGAACTCAGTCAACTTCTCCACCGCCTGCAGCGACAGCGCGTTATAGATCGACGCCCGTACCCCGCCAATCGCGCGATGCCCTTCCAGCCCTGAGAACCCCAGCGCCCGGCTCTGTTCGAAGAACGCTTGCTGCAACTGTGCATTGGGCAGATTGAACGCCACGTTCATGGTCGAGCGATCCTCGCGTGCCGCCCAGCCACGATAGAAGTCCTCGGCGTTATCCAGCGCGCTGTAGAGCAGCTCGGCCTTGTTGCGGTTGATCTGCGCCATCCTCTCCAGACCGCCAACGTCGTTGAGCAGCCAGCGGGTCACCAGCAGCACCACATAGATGGCGAACACCGGCGGTGTATTGAGATTGGAGCGTGCCTCGATGTGTTTGCGGTAGTTGAGGAACGACGGCAGATCCTCCGAGGCCTGCTGAGCGATCTCGTCCTTGACCAGCACCACGGTCACGCCGGCCGGGCCGATGTTCTTTTGCGCGTGGGCGTAGATCACCGAAAACTTCTCGGCGTCGCAGGGCTTGGAGAGAAAGTCCGAAGACATGTCGCAGATCCGCGGCACGTCATCGCGGCCCAGCACCCGATGGAATTGCAGGCCTTCTACCGTTTCGTTGGCGACGTAATGCAGGTAAGGCGCATCGGCCGAGAAACTCAGCTCGTCATCGGTGGGCAGGCGATTGAAGCCGTAGGACTCACCGCTCCAGATGGTCTTCACCGGGCCTTCTCGGCGCGCTTCGGCGATCACCTTGCGGCTCCAGTAGCCGGAGTCGATGTACTCGGCAGGGTGCTCCTTGCCGCGCAGCAAGGTCATGGGCACCATCGAGAACTGTTGAGTGGCGCCGCCCTGCAGGAACAGCACGTGGTAGTTCTCGGACAGGCCCAGCAGGGTGCGGATATTGCGCTCGGCTTCGTCGACGACGGCGGCGAACCAGTCAGAGCGATGGCTGATGCCCAGGATCGACAGGCCGGTTTCCGGCACCTCGACGATGGACTGTTGAACCTGTGCCAGCACAGTCTCCGGCAAGGCCCCAGGGCCACCGGAGAAATTCAAGGCATTGCGCGGATTCGTCGACATAAACCAAGGGATTCCAGATCAGCTGATGGTCCTCCTGGCGTGGTCTGCGGCGCGGCGCATGAGCAGGTCCCGGAGGGCGTTCTTTACTTTTTGCATGTGGTACTGCTTGTTCGGGAACACGCTTTCCAGGTCCATGGAATGGATCACCATGGCCGGGTCGATCTCGAACACCAACAACTCGCCGTCACGGGTCTCGGCACAATCGATGCCGAGGTAATCGAGCCCGGTGCGCTCGGCAATCGCCTGCAAGGCGCCGGCGTGACGTGCAGCGAACGCCGGAAAATCGTCGAGGAATCGCGCCTCTTCCGCTCTGCGCTGCGGGTCTTCGTACATCCGCGCGTTGAGGTAGTGAATCATCCAATTTTCTGACGTCGCCATATGGCAGGCATAAGGTGTGCCATCAATGAGAAACACCCGGGCTTTTCTGAACAGGCCATCGGCTTTGCTGTAGTCGACGAAGCGCGCCAGGAAGTATTCGTCGGCCTCTACGCGGCCCAGATAGCCCTGGATGGCTTCGGCGGATTCGACGCGCTCCAGGCCATGGCCACCGTGGGTGCCGACCGGGCGCAGGATGATCGGAAAATTGACGCCCTGGGTGGCGCTGGCCAGCTCAAGGCTGCCGGCGGCGATGGCCTGCAGGGTATCCGGGGCAATGCGCTGCACCGGGCACATCACCAGGTCGGGCACGCCCTGCAGCAGCAGGCTGGCGGTCTGGCGCTCCGATTGCGGGACTCGCCCGGGCGGATTGATGATCGGCCGCGGCCAGTTGGCCAAGGGCGCCTCGAGCTGGGCGAGGGCCTCGAAGGTGCTGTCGGCGGCGCTGATGCCGACCAGCAGCACATCGTGTTCGGGGATCGGCGCCGTCAAAGGCGCGTCGGGGCTGACGTAGTAGTAGATGAGCTCGATATCGCTGTTTTCCAGCAAGCAGTCGATCGGCACGTTGGCCGACAGCTCGCCAGGGACCATCAGCATCAGCAGCGTCAGGCGCCGGGGTTGCTTGGGAGCTATACGGTAGACGCGTTGCATGCTCAGCGCCTGAGCTTGAATCTGCAGGCCCAGTTCCTGCTCGTTAAGGCACAGCAGAACGGTGGAGAGGTTCAGCCATAGCTCGGGATCGTCAGGGTGCAGTTGCGCCAGATCGAGCATTTCAGCGGCCTGCAGGCTGAAATCGATACCGGCGATGCTCATGCGCAGGAAAGGCGCCAAACCGATGAAGGCGGTGGCCGGTGGCTGTTCCGGGGCCGGGATGAAGGTGGTCGGGTTCAAGGTCATATCCCCGCAGCAGGCAGCGTTGGAAAAATGAAATGACTTTAACATGTCGCCTGCAGTTATTAGGAAAGGTCCTACGCTTGGCTCGGAACCCTCTGACAGCCATTTTTTCTCAGTGGACCTACCCTCGTTACCTTTACGCGAGGCATCTCGATGCGTTTGACCACAGCTCTATTGATCGGCTTTCTGGTAAGTGGATGTGCAGGGGCACTGGAGCCAGGCAATCATCAATCCATCAACCGAAAAGGCGAACCTGATCCTGGCAGCGATGCATGGGGGCCGGGCGCGGCCGATTGGTATCGATGCCACTTCGAGCCACACTTGAGTGAATGCCCTGGCCGAGGCGCCGAGCAATAAAAAAGGGAGGCCACCCGGGCCTCCCTCTTTCAACGCTTCAGCGCAATCAGAACAGTACGCGGCAACGAATGGTGCCGTTGACCTGTTGCAGTTTTTCCTGAGCCAGGTCGGAATACTCGGCATCGACGTCGATGACCACATAACCGACTTTCTCGTTGGTCTGCAGGAACTGACCGGAGATGTTGATGCCGTTTTCGGCGAACACCTTGTTGATCTCGCTCAGCACGCCCGGGACGTTCTCGTGGATGTGCAGCAGGCGGTGCTTGCCAGGGTGAGCGGGCAGGGCCACTTCCGGGAAGTTGACCGACGACACCGAAGTACCGTTGTCGCTGTACTTGACCAGCTTCTCCGCCACTTCCAGACCGATGTTGGCCTGGGCTTCAGCGGTAGAGCCGCCGATGTGCGGGGTCAGGATGACGTTGTCGAGGCCGCGCAGCGGGCTTTCGAAGACGTCATCGTTGGAGCGCGGCTCGATCGGGAACACATCGATGGCGGCGCCGATCAGGTGCTTGTCCTTGATCGCGTCGGCCAGGGCGTTCAGCTCGACCACGGTGCCGCGGGCGGCGTTGATCAGGATCGCGCCTTTTTTCATGGAGCGGATTTCTTTCTCGCCGATCATCCACTGGGTGGACGGCAGCTCGGGCACGTGCAGCGAGACGATATCGGCCAGGCCCAGCAGCTCGGTCAGGCTGGTGACCTGGGTGGCGTTGCCCAGCGGCAGCTTGGTCAGCGGGTCGAAGAAGAACACCTGCATGCCCAGGCCTTCAGCCAGTACCGACAGTTGCGTACCGATCGAGCCGTAGCCGACGATGCCCAGCTTCTTGCCGCGGATCTCGAAGGAGTTGGCCGCGCTCTTGATCCAGCCGCCACGGTGGCAGGAGGCGTTTTTCTCGGGGATGCCGCGCAGCAGCAGGATGGCTTCGGCCAGCACCAGTTCGGCCACCGAGCGGGTGTTGGAGTACGGCGCGTTGAACACGGCGATGCCACGCTCGCGGGCGGCATTCAGGTCGACCTGGTTGGTGCCGATGCAGAAGCAGCCGACCGCGACCAGCTTCTTGGCGGCGTCGAACATCTCTTCGGTCAGCTGGGTGCGCGAGCGGATACCGATGAAATGAGCGTCAGCGATCTTTTCCTTGAGCTCGGCTTCCGGCAGCGACTTGGTGTGATATTCGATGCTGGTGTAGCCGGCGGCCTTGAGGACGTCGACGGCGGATTGATGGACGCCTTCGAGAAGAAGGAACTTGATCTTGCTCTTGTCGAGGGAAGTCTTGCTCATCTGCGTAAACCTGTGTCCCGGAGAAATTGGCAGTAGTGAAGCGCGGCGCCAACGGTCGAAAGCTCGATTGGCGGGGGGCGTATGCTAGCATATGCACCCCGCAGAACGCCCATCCCTGGCACGTGAATACGGCTCAGGGTGACCATGAATCGTTTGAGAGTTCTATCGATGACCCATCCTGCCCTGATCGATGAGTTGATGAACCTGGTGGAGCCCGGCAAGGTCCTGACCGACGCCGCGTCTCTGGAAGCATTCGGCAAGGACTGGACCAAACACTTCCCCCCGGCCCCCCTGGCCATTGTCTTTCCCAAGACCATCGAGCAAGTGCAGGCTGTGGTGCGCTGGGCCAACGAGCGCAAGGTAGCGCTGGTGCCGTCCGGCGGGCGCACCGGATTGTCGGCGGCGGCGGTGGCGGCCAATGGCGAAGTGGTGGTGTCGTTCGATTACATGAATCAGGTGCTGGACTTCAACACCGTCGATCGCACCGTGGTCTGTCAGCCGGGCGTGGTCACCGAGCATCTGCAGAACCTCGCCGAAGAGCACAACCTCTACTATCCAGTGGACTTCGCTTCTGCGGGTTCCAGCCAGATCGGCGGCAATATCGGTACCAATGCCGGCGGTATCAAGGTCATTCGCTACGGCATGACCCGCAACTGGGTGGCGGGCATGAAGGTGGTAACCGGCAAGGGCGATCTGCTCGAGCTGAACAAGGACCTGATCAAGAACGCCACCGGTTACGACCTGCGTCAGTTGTTCATTGGCGCCGAGGGCACCCTGGGCTTTGTGGTAGAAGCCACCATGCGCCTCGATCGCGCGCCGAAGAACCTCACCGCCATGGTGCTCGGCACGCCAGACTTCGATGCGATCATGCCAGTGTTGCACGCCTTTCAGAACAAGCTGGATCTGACGGCATTCGAGTTCTTTTCCGACAAGGCGCTGGCCAAGGTGCTGGGGCGCGGCGATGTGCCCAAGCCCTTCGAATCGGATTGCCCGTTCTACGCGTTGCTGGAATTCGAGGCCACCACCGAAGAAGTCGCCAATGCTGCCTTGGCCACGTTCGAGCATTGCGTCGAGCAGGGCTGGGTGGTCGACGGCGTTATGAGTCAGAGCGAGCAGCAATTGCAGAACCTCTGGAAGTTGCGCGAATACATTTCCGAGACCATCTCGCACTGGACGCCATACAAGAACGACATCTCGGTCACAGTCTCGAAAGTCCCGGCGTTCCTGAAGGAAATCGACGCGATCGTCGGCGAGTTCTATCCCGACTTCGAAATCGTCTGGTTCGGCCATATCGGCGACGGCAACCTGCACCTGAACATTCTCAAGCCGGACAACCTGTCCAAGGACGACTTCTTCGCCAAGTGCGCCACGGTCAACAAATGGGTGTTCGAGACGGTGCAGAAATACAACGGCTCGATTTCCGCCGAGCATGGCGTGGGCATGACCAAGCGTGATTATCTGACCTACAGCCGCTCGCCGATCGAAATCGAGTACATGAAGGCCATGAAGGCGGTGTTCGACCCTAACGGCATCATGAACCCGGGCAAGATTTTTGCTGTGCAAGACCACTGATTCGCAGTGCTTCCCACACTATTCCAGCAGGCAGAGGAGTCGTTCATGAGCTATCAACACCAGTACGCTGACGGGACCCACATTCATTATCCGGTCGGGAAAGTGGTGTGTATCGGGCGCAACTACGCCGAACATGCCAAGGAACTGGACAACCCGGTGCCGACCGAGCCGCTGCTGTTCATCAAGCCAGGCAGTTGTGTGGTGCCTTCGGCGGGTGGCTTCAAGGTGCCGACCGATCGCGGGTCGGTGCACTACGAAACCGAAATCGCCGTGTTGCTGGGTAAGCCGCTGTCGACCAAGCCCAGCGTTGAAGAGGTGCTGGATGCCATCAGCGGCTACGCGCCGGCGCTGGACCTGACCCTGCGCGACGTGCAGTCGAAGTTGAAGGAGAAGGGCCTGCCATGGGAAATCGCCAAGTCGTTCGACGGCGCCTGCGTGATTGCGCCCTTCGTCGCGGCCAGCACCTACAGCGACCTGACCGACATTCCGGTGCGCCTGACCCTCAATGGCGCCGTGCGCCAGGATGGCAACAGCAGCCTGATGCTCAACCCGATCGTGCCGATGATTCAGTACATGGCGGCGTGTTTTTCGCTGCAGGCCGGGGATGTGATCATGACCGGTACGCCGGCGGGCGTAGGGCCGTTGAATCCGGGGGATGAGCTCATCCTCGAGTTGCCAGGTGCCAGCAGCTTCGCCACCACGGTCCTATAAAGACCCCTGTAGCGAGGGGGCTTGCCCCCGATAGGCCGGCACTGACACTCAGCGGTGTGTCATTCCAAGCCCCTCGGAAGCAAGCCCCCTCAGCACAGAGGTGTTGCACCCTTCTCGCTACTTCTTCAGGGTTTTCACGCCTTCTGAGGTGCCCAGCAGCAGCAGATCCGCCGAACGTGCCGCGAACAGGCCGTTTGTCACCACGCCGACGATCCCATTGATCTGGGTTTCCAGCAGCACCGGATCGGTAATCTGCAGGTTGTGCACATCGATGATGATGTTGCCGTTGTCCGTCAGCACGCCCTCGCGATAGACCGGATCGCCGCCCAGCTTGACCAGTTGGCGCGCCACATGGCTGCGGGCCATGGGAATCACTTCCACCGGCAGCGGGAAATTGCCCAGCACCGGCACCAGTTTGCTGGCATCGGCAATGCAGATGAAGGTCTTGGCCACGGCCGCGACGATCTTCTCGCGGGTCAGTGCCGCGCCGCCGCCCTTGATCAGGTTCAGGCCCTCGTCGCTTTCGTCGGCGCCGTCGATGTAGAACTCCAGGTCGCTGACGGTATTCAACTCATACACCGGAATGCCATGGCCCTTGAGGCGTGCAGCCGTGGCTTCGGAGCTGGCCACGGCGCCGTCGAAGGCACCCTTGTGCAGCGCCAGGGCGTCGATGAAGCAGTTGGCGGTCGAGCCAGTACCGACGCCGACGACACTCTTGTCGTCCAGCTTGGGCAGTATGAAATCGACGGCGGCCTGGGCGACGGCCTGTTTGAGTTGGTCCTGGGTCATGCGGGCTCCGGAAGCGGGCGGGGTCTATCTGAGGGGGCGCATTATAGCCGTATCCGTTGGCTAAAACCCGGGTGCGTGTGGTCGCCATGCCGAGCGCTGGGTTAGACTCCCCGTCCTTGCAACCACCGCCAGCAGTGATTTTTTCCGATGCTCGAACAGTACGTAAAGAAAATCCTCACCTCGCGCGTCTACGATGTCGCCGTCGAAACCCCGCTGCAGCCGGCCGATCAGCTGTCGCGGCGTCTGGGCAATACCGTGCTGCTCAAGCGCGAAGACCTGCAGCCGGTGTTCTCCTTCAAGGTGCGCGGTGCGTACAACAAGCTGGCGCAGTTGAGCGATGTCGAGCGCGCCCGGGGCGTGGTCACCGCGTCGGCGGGCAACCATGCCCAAGGGCTGGCGCTGGCGGCGAAGAAGATGGGGGTCAAGGCCACCATCGTCATGCCGCGCACGACACCGGAGATCAAGGTCGAGGGTGTGCGCTCGCGCGGCGGCAAGGTGGTGTTGCACGGCGATTCCTTCCCTGAGGCGCTGGCCTATTCGCTCAAGCTGGTGGATGAAAAGGGCTACGTCTACATTCATCCCTATGACGACCCGGATACCATCGCCGGTCAAGGCACCGTGGCCATGGAGATCCTGCGCCAGCATCCGGCGCCGCTCAACGCGATTTTCGTTCCGGTCGGCGGCGGCGGCTTGATCGCCGGTATCGCTGCCTACGTGAAGTACTTGCGTCCGGACATCAAGGTCATCGGTGTCGAGCCCGATGATTCCAATTGCCTGCAAGCGGCGCTGGCAGCGGGCGAGCGCGTGGTACTGCCGCAGGTTGGGCTGTTCGCCGACGGTGTGGCGGTGGCGCAGATCGGCCAGCACACCTTCGACATCTGCAAGGACTATGTCGACGAGGTGGTGACCGTCAGCACCGATGAGATCTGCGCTGCGATCAAGGATATCTACGACGATACCCGCTCGATCACCGAGCCTGCCGGCGCCCTCGGCGTGGCGGGGATCAAGAAGTACATCGAGCTGTACGGCGTGACCGGGCAGACGCTGGTGGCCATCGATTCCGGTGCCAACGTCAATTTCGACCGCCTGCGCCATGTGGCCGAACGGGCGGAGCTGGGCGAGGGTCGCGAAGCCATCATCGCCGTGACCATTCCGGAGCAGCCGGGTAGCTTCAAGGCGTTCTGCCAGGCCATCGGCAAGCGCCAGATCACCGAATTCAACTATCGTTTCCACAGTGGCCGCGAGGCGCACATCTTCGTCGGCGTGCAGACTCACCCGGAAAACGACCCGCGCGATGCGCTGCTGGCCAATCTGCGCGAGCAGGGCTTCCCGGTGCTGGACCTGACCGACAACGAGCTGGCCAAGCTGCACATTCGCCATATGGTCGGTGGGCACGCCGAGAAGGTCAGTGACGAGCGGGTCATGCGCTTCGAGTTCCCGGAGCGGCCAGGAGCGTTGTTCAATTTCCTCAGCAAGCTGGGCGGGCGCTGGAACATCTCGATGTTCCATTACCGCAACCACGGTGCCGCGGATGGCCGGGTGGTGGCGGGCCTGCAGGTACCGGAGGATGAGCGGCATCTGGTGGCCGCGGCCCTGGATGCCATCGGCTATCCCTATTGGGATGAGACGGATAACCCGGCGTATCGGTTGTTTCTGGGCTGATCCCCATTCAGGTAGCGAGGGGGCTTGCCCCCGAAAGTCTCCAATTCTGCTCAACTTTTGAGCGAAGCGGTGATGCACAGATTTTTCGGGGGCAAGCCCCCTCGCTACACGACACGGGAAGTGATCATGGAAAGCTACAGCGCATTCAAAATCGGGTTTTTCGCCGCCATGGTGCTGTTCGTCATCAGCGCCGCTGCGGTCGCCTGGCGCGCCGTTCGCGCCGGTGACGACAGCGCAGCGCTGGGCCGCAGCCTGCAGCGGCCCTGGCTGTTCGCCTGGATACTCATGGCCCTGAGCCTCGCCAGCCTGCCATTCAGTGGCTGGTGGCTGGCGCATCTGGGGGCCTGGCCGCTGGGGCAGCTGTGGATGCTGGGGGCGGAGTTGCTGTACGTGCTGGTGTGGGCGTTCTGGCTGCTGGCGGTACGGCGGATCAATCGCCTGCGTCGCGCACAGGTGTATTCCAGAGCCGCAGACAAGAAAGAGGTGGCCGCGCAACGCAAGCGCGCCTACCTCTATGGCGGTGCCTCAGCGCTGTGCTTTGCAGTGATTCTTGTATTGGTTGCCGTCAAACCGGTGTGATGCAGACAGCCTGGTAGCGAGGGGGCTTGCCTCCGAAAAATCGACTGATCACAACAGTCTTGTGCGGCAACGACTCGGAGTTTTCGGGGGCAAGCCCCCTCGCTACAGAGGTGGCGTGGCATCACTCGCCGCGCAGCGAGATCTCTTTCCAGCCGCGACGCTTGGCTTCTTCATGCAGCTTGGGGTCCGGGTCGACCACGATCGGATGGGCGACTTCTTCCAGCAACGGCAGGTCATTCATCGAGTCGCTGTAGAAGTAGCTGTCTTCAAGGTTCAGGCCTTGCTCCTGCAGCCAGCGGTTCAGGCGGATCACCTTGCCTTCGCGAAAGCACGGCACATCGAAGCTGCGGCCGGTGTAGCGGCCATCCTTCATCTCGCACTCGGTGGCCAGCAGCGTCTCGACGCCCAGGCGCTCGGCGATCGGGCCGGTGACGAAACGGTTGGTGGCGGTGATGATCACCAGCTTGTCACCCGCCGCGCGGTGTTGTTCGAGCAGCGCCAGGGCCTTGGGCAGAATGATCGGCTCGATGCAGTCGCGCATGAAATCCCGATGCCATTCGTTCAACTGCGGCAGATCGGTGGCGGCGAGGATTTCCAGACTGAATTCCAGATAGGCCCCCTGATCGAGTTGGCCGGCCAGATAATCCTCATAGAAGGCATCATTGCGGGCCTTGTATTCGACCTTGTCGAGAATCCCGCGCTCGCACAGGTAATCGCCCCAGGCGTGGTCGCTGTCGCCGCCGAGCAGGGTGTTGTCGAGATCGAATAACGCCAGACGCATGAATTTTCCTACCTATATATTGAAAAGCGCCTTACAGAATACGGACTTTTGACAACTGTGCACATAAGGTATGCGGGCGCGTTGCCGCCTTGACAGGCTTTGTGGAACAATGCGGAAACATGCGTTTACGAGGTTGTTGCCGTGATCGACCCCGATGGTTTCCGTCCCAATGTCGGCATCATTCTGACCAATGACGCCGGACAGGTGCTATGGGCTCGTCGTATCAACCAGGATGCCTGGCAGTTTCCTCAGGGCGGTATCAACCCCCAGGAGACGCCGGAAGAGGCCTTGTACCGAGAGTTGAATGAAGAAGTGGGGCTGGAGCGCCAGGATGTTGAAATTCTTGCCTGCACCCGCGGCTGGTTGCGTTATCGTTTGCCGCAACGCCTGGTCCGTACCCACAGCCAACCGCTGTGTATCGGCCAGAAGCAGAAATGGTTTCTGCTGCGCCTGATTTCCAACGAGCAGCGCGTAAGAATGGATTTGACGCCCAAGCCCGAGTTCGACGGCTGGCGCTGGGTCAGTTATTGGTACCCGCTGGGCCAGGTGGTGACATTCAAGCGCGAAGTTTATCGACGCGCGCTCAAAGAGCTTGCCCCGCGCCTTTTATCGCGCGACTGACGACGGAGTTCGACCCCGAGCCATGCTCAATACGCTGCGCAAGATCGTCCAGGAAGTCAACTCCGCCAAGGATCTCAAGACGGCGTTGGGGATCATTGTGCTGCGCGTCCGGGAAGCCATGGGCAGCCAGGTGTGCTCGGTCTATCTGCTCGACCCTGAGACCAACCGCTTCGTGCTGATGGCGACCGAAGGGCTCAACAAGCGCTCCATCGGCAAGGTCAGCATGGCCCCCAACGAAGGCCTGGTGGGTCTGGTGGGCACCCGCGAAGAACCCCTGAACCTCGAAAACGCCGCCGATCATCCGCGTTATCGCTACTTTGCCGAAACCGGTGAGGAGCGCTTCGCTTCATTCCTGGGCGCACCGATCATCCACCACCGTCGGGTGGTGGGCGTGGTGGTGATCCAGCAAAAAGAGCGTCGCCAGTTCGACGAGGGCGAAGAAGCTTTCCTGGTGACCATGAGCGCGCAGCTCGCCGGGGTCATCGCCCATGCCGAGGCCACGGGTTCGATCCGTGGCCTGGGGCGTCAGGGCAAGGGCATTCAAGAGGCGCGCTTCGTCGGCGTGCCCGGTTCGCCCGGTGCTGCCGTCGGTACTGCGGTGGTCATGTTGCCGCCGGCCGACCTCGACGTGGTGCCGGACAAGGTCGTTACTGACATCAAGGCCGAACTGGCGCTGTTCCAGAACGCGCTCGAAGGCGTACGCAACGACATGCGCACGCTTTCGGCGAAGTTGGCCACACAATTGCGTCCTGAAGAGCGTGCTCTGTTCGATGTGTACCTGATGATGCTCGACGATGCCTCGCTGGGCAGCGAAGTGACCAACATCATCAAGACCGGCCAGTGGGCCCAGGGCGCGCTGCGCAACGTGGTCGCCGAGCACGTCAGCCGCTTCGAATTGATGGACGACGCCTACCTGCGCGAGCGCGCGTCCGACGTCAAGGACCTGGGCCGGCGCCTGCTGGCCTACCTGCAGGAAGCTCGTTCGCAGACCATGGTCTACCCGGACAACACCATCCTCATCAGCGAGGAGCTGTCGCCCGCCATGCTCGGCGAAGTGCCCGAGGGCAAGCTGGTGGGCCTGGTCTCGGTACTCGGCTCCGGCAACTCCCACGTGGCGATCCTGGCCCGTGCCATGGGCATCCCGACGGTGATGGGCGTGGTCGACCTGCCGTATTCCAAGGTCGACGGCATCCGCATGATCCTCGACGGCTATCACGGCGAGGTGTTCACCAACCCCAGCGAGATCCTGATCAAGCAGTACAGCGCGGTCATGGAGGAGGAGCGCGAGCTCTCCAAGGGCCTCGACGCGCTGCGCGAGCTGCCCTGCGTGACCCTGGACGGGCATCGCATGCCGCTGTTGGTCAACACCGGCCTGCTGGCCGATGTGGCGCGGGCCCAGGAGCGTGGCGCCGAGGGCGTCGGCCTGTATCGCACCGAAGTGCCGTTCATGATCAACCAGCGGTTCCCCAGCGAGAAGGAACAGCTGGCCATCTACCGCGAGCAATTGGCGGCGTTCCATCCGCTGCCGGTGACCATGCGCAGCCTCGACATCGGCGGTGACAAATCGCTGTCGTATTTCCCGATCAAAGAGGACAACCCGTTTCTGGGCTGGCGCGGCATTCGCGTGACCCTCGACCATCCGGAGATCTTCCTGGTGCAGTGCCGGGCCATGCTCAAGGCCAGCGAAGGCTTGAACAACCTGCGCATCCTGCTGCCGATGATCTCGGGCACGCACGAATTGGAAGAAGCGCTGCACCTGATTCACCGGGCCTGGGGCGAGGTGCGCGATGAGGGTACCGACGTGCCGATGCCGCCCGTGGGGGTGATGGTGGAGATTCCTGCGGCGGTCTATCAGGCGCGTGAGCTGGCGCGGCAGGTGGACTTCCTGTCCGTGGGCTCCAACGACCTGACGCAGTACTTGCTGGCCGTGGACCGCAACAACCCGCGGGTGGCCGATCTCTACGATTACCTGCACCCGGCGGTGCTGATGGCTTTGCAGCATGTGGTCAACGAAGCCCATGCCGAGGGCAAGCCAGTGAGCATCTGTGGCGAGATGGCCGGTGATCCGGCGGCGGCGGTGCTGTTGATGGCCATGGGCTACGACAGCCTGTCGATGAACGCCACCAACCTGCCGAAGGTGAAGTGGATGTTGCGTCAGGTCAGCATGAGCAAGTCGAAGGATTTGCTCGCGCAGCTGATGAAGATCGACAACCCGCAAGTCATCCACAGCTCGCTGCAGCTGGCCCTGAAGAATCAGGGCCTGTCGCGGATGATCAATCCGGCGGCGCCGAAGACCCTGTAAATCGGCGTTACCTGTAGCGAGGGGGCTTGCCCCCGATTCGGTATATCAGTCACGTCATCGGGCCTGACAGACCGAATCGGGGGCAAGCCCCCTCGCTACAGGGTGAGTCAGTCTTGCAATGCAATCTCACCCAGGTGCCCGCCATAGGGCCCATAACTGCGCTCGATGATCCGCCGCCGGCCATCTGCCCGCAGCGTCACCAGCGTACTGGCCCGTGTGCCATAGCTGGGGCTGGCGATGAACACACTCGACAGCAGCCTTTCCGTTGCCAGCCCCACCCCGGTATCCGGCAAGTCGGCGTCGGCGGCCGGTTGGGGATCGCCAAGTGCATCCAGCAGTCGTTCGTCAATCGGGTCCTCCAGCTGCGCCGCCAAGGCTTCACGCGCCCTGATCAGCTTGGGCCATGGTGTATCCAGCGCCGCATTCGACAACCCGTAGACACCCGCTGCAACCACTACAGGCTCGCCTTGACGCGCATTGAAATACATCAACCGCGGCGCCTCTCCCGGTTCAACCGTGCCAAGCAGCAGATTGAACCCGGCGTACTCCGCCGAACGACCGCGAACTTCCCGTAAATAATCATCCAGCCCGATGCCGCTGGTCAGAAACCGCGCCACCAGGTCGCCCCGTGATCGATGCCCAGGTGGCTGATGCGGGTCGCGAATATTGGTCAGCGCGGCGAAGCGCCCGCCGGGTCCGAGCCCCAGCCAGGTGCCTCCGGCCTCCAGATCGCGTCCGGCGAGCACCTGGGGTGCATCCTCCCAGGCCGCCAGCGGCAAGGTCGGGCGGGCATAGAATTCATCGCGGTTGGCCGCCAGCAGCAGCGGCACGGCGTGCTCGGGACGCCAGGCGAAAACGATCAGGCACATGAGTGGTTTTCCTTGTCTTTGTCGCTACTGTACGCAGGCCGCCCGGCACTATCCATACGGCTTGGGTGGAGCCGCAGGGGCTGTTTCCGCTACCATGCCGGTCCTGATTCACCCGCACATGGCTGCAGATGCGTATTGCAGGCGCGTCGAAGCGTCTGCCATGGGCCTCGACGCCCGTGTCACAAATTTCATCATTTCCGAGTGGTCAGTGCTTCGACCCTCGGGGCATAGTTCCAGTTTTATCAAGGCGCAGCTCCTTCGGCGCAGCCTTGAGCCCATAGCTTTATTGAGGAGTCGCAATGCTGGCTTATCCGCAGATCGATCCCGTCGCCCTGGCGATCGGTCCCCTGAAAATCCACTGGTACGGCCTGATGTACCTGATCGGCATCGGCGGCGCCTGGCTGCTGGCGCTGAGCCGCATGCAGCGCTTCGACCCGACCTGGACCAAGGAAAAGCTCTCGGACATGATCTTCTGGGTGGCCATGGGTGTGATAGTCGGCGGTCGGCTGGGCTATGTATTGTTCTACGATCTGGACGTTTATCTGGCCAATCCGCTGCTGATTTTCGAAGTCTGGAAAGGCGGCATGGCGTTCCACGGTGGCTTGCTGGGCGTCATGATCTCGACCTGGTGGTTCGGCAAGCGCAACGGCAAATCGTTCTTCCAGCTGATGGACTTCATCGCGCCGATGGTGCCGATCGGCCTGGGTGCCGGGCGCATCGGTAACTTCATCAACGCCGAGCTGTGGGGCAAGCCGACCGATCTGCCATGGGCGATGGTGTTCCCGCCGTTCAGCGATCCGGCCCAACTGCCGCGCCACCCTTCCCAGTTGTATCAATTCGCCCTTGAAGGCGTGGCGTTGTTCGCTATTCTTTGGCTTTATTCGCGCAAGCCGCGCCCGACCATGGCCGTGTCCGGCATGTTCGCGCTGTTCTACGGTATCTTCCGCTTCCTGGTGGAGTTCGTGCGGGTGCCGGACGCTCAACTGGGCTATCTGGCCTGGGGCTGGCTCACCATGGGCCAAGTGCTGTGCGTGCCGATGATCGTCGGTGGCCTGGTGCTGATCTGGCTGGCCTATCACCGCAAGCCGGCGGCTCAAAGCGCGGCGCTCTAATATTCGTCAGGCAGGGTTCGGCCCTGCCGGCATCGATGCAGGTAAGTCATGAAGCAATATCTCGATCTGGTCGCCGACGTCATCAAGCGTGGCTCCCTTCAGTCCAACCGTACCGGGGTGAAGACCATCAGCCTGCCCGGCGCCATGCTGCGTTTCGATCTGCAGGAAGGCTTTCCGGCGATCACCACGCGCAAGCTGGCGTTCAAGTCGGCCATCGGCGAGATGGTCGGCTTTCTGCGCGGCGTCAACAACGCCGCCGAGTTCCGCGCCCTGGGCTGCAAGGTCTGGGACCAGAATGCCAACGAGAACCAGCAGTGGCTCGACAACCCCTTCCGCAAGGGCGCCGACGACCTGGGGGAGATCTACGGCGTGCAATGGCGCCAATGGCCGGCCTACAAGCGCATCGCCCTGAGCAACCCGGCCGCCATCGAACTGGCGCTCGGTCAGGGCTATACGCAGCTGGCCCAGGCCGAGGAAGACGGCGAGGCCTATGTGGTGCTGTACAAGGCCATCGATCAGATCCGTCAGTGCGTTGATACCATCATCAAGGACCCGGGCAGCCGCCGCATCCTGTTCCACGGCTGGAACTGCGCGCAGCTGGACGAAATGGCCTTGCCGCCCTGCCATCTGCTGTATCAGTTCCACCCCAATGCCGAGACGCGGGAAATCTCCCTGACCCTGTATATCCGCTCCAACGATCTGGGGCTGGGCACGCCATTCAATCTCACCGAGGGCGCGGCCCTGCTGTCGCTGATCGGCCGCCTGACCGGTTACACGCCGCGCTGGTTCACCTATTTCATCGGCGACGCCCACGTCTACGAAAACCACCTGAGCATGCTCACCGAGCAACTCGACCGCGAACCCCTGCCGGCACCCCGGCTGGTCATCTCGGATCGCGTCCCTGAGTTCGCCAGGACTGGTGTGTACCAGCCGGAATGGCTGGAGCTGATCGAACCGAGCGATTTCTCGTTGGAAGGGTATGAGCACCATCCGCCGATGACGGCGCCGATGGCGGTTTGATTCTGGGGAAAGATTTCCGGGTTCAACTGGAGTACCCTTAAAGGGTATTTTGCGCTCCTCGCACAGGAGCGCAAATTTTGTGGAAAAGAAGAAACCTCATTACGAGCTTTTGGCACTCCAAGTGGATGTGTCCCGCATGGGGCGGGCTGCATTTACCGGCTCGGCTTTGGCGGGGGGGCTATCGCCTTGGCCTGTCGTTGACGCAGATGCTCAACGTGATCGCGAGCCTGAAGAGGTCTGATTTCTACAAGTCCATGACAACTCATGGAGACTCGCGCCGATGGCAGGACGTTTATCGACCTAGCATTGCTGATGGCGTCGAGCTCTATGTGAAGATGACCTATCAGGCGGATAACGGCCCCCCGGTCATATCCTTCAAGGAGAGATGACGGTGAAGACTCAAGATTGCGCATGCTGTGGATCTGCAGCTGCAATGGTTCGATTTGAAGACGAAACCTTCCCGGTTCAGTACAGGCATTTCGTTCGGAATGTCCCCGGCTTGAACGGCTGGCGCTGCCAGGAATGCTCCGAGGTGTATTTTGATCCTCAAAGCTCGTACCAATATACCCAAGCAGGCGATCAGTTGCTGGAGGATGCGCAGAAGGCTATTGCCGAGGAAATGCGCCGTATCCGCCGCAAGCTGAACCTGACTCAACGTAGCGCAGTGAAAATCCTTTCGGGCGGCGGGCACAACGCGTTCTCGCGCTATGAGCGTGCAGAGGTCGAGCCGCCTAAACCGTTGTTGGTATTGATGTCGTTGCTTGATCGGCATCCCGCTCTCGTCGAAGAGATCAAGGCGATGGGGGATGGGACATTACTAGGAGATCTGGTATCTGCAAAAGAGCATCAGCGACATTCTGCTGTTTCTCAATGCCCATGACTCCTCCCCACATGTGAATGCTCCGCTTCGGGCACGGTGACCGCGCCGGTCACCTCCAGGCGCTGGAGGATGCCGCATGGGTCGTCGTCGGCCTCGCTACCGCAGCGCTGGCGCAGCTCCACTAGCTGTTGTTGCAGGGCCATGAGGCCTTCGATGCGGGCGCTGACGTGCTGGATGTGGTCGTCGATCAGATGGTTGACGCTCTCGCAGCGGTCTTGCGGGCTGTCGCGCAGGTTCAACAGGCTGCGGATTTCTTCGAGGGTCATGTCGAGGATGCGGCAGTTGCGGATGAACGTCAGGCGCTCGACGTGGGCCTGGGTGTAGACCCGGTAGTTGCCGTCGCTGCGGGCGGGCTCGGGCAGCAGGGCTTCGCGCTCGTAATACCGGATGGTCTCTACCGGGCAGTCGGTGGCCTTGGCCAGTTCGCCGATCTTCATGCTGTATCCCCTCGATCTGCAAAAGTGTCTTGACCCTATAGTCGCTACAGGGTGTTCACTTGGCAACAAGCATTTCAGAGACCGGACCCTATGAGCCGTCAGCCCAGCGATCATCCTCACGAGCACGAGCACGAGCACGAGCATTCTCAAGACCATGACGAGCACGCTTCAGCGCCGACTGCGTCCTGCTGCCAGCAAAAAGCCGCGTCTTGCGTAGCGCCCAAGCCTGCCACTCGCGCCAATGGCCATGCGGGCCACGATTGCAGCACGCACGCTCACGACCACGACCACGACCACGACCACGACCACAGCTCAGCCCCCGCGAAGGTGCAGCTCAGCGCAGCCACCAGCCCCGACGCCCAGCTCAGCCAGTTCCGCATCGTCGAGATGGACTGCCCCACCGAGCAGACCCTGATCCACAACCGCCTGGGCAAGCTCGAGGGCGTTGAACAGCTGGACTTCAACCTGATCAACCGCGTACTCGGCGTTCGCCATACGCTGGGCAGCACCGAGCCGATCATCCAGGCGATCACCTCGCTGGGCATGAGTGCCGAGCCGCTCAGCGTCGACGCGCAAGGCAAACCCATGGAAACCCTGCCGCCCGCCAACAAGCCGTGGTGGCCGTTGGCGTTGTCCGGCGTGGCGGCCATAGGCGCCGAAGTCCTGCATTTCTCGGGCGCCGCGCCTACCTGGGTCATCGCCATCGTTGCGCTGGTGGCGATCCTCAGCGGTGGTTTGACCACCTACAAAAAGGGCTGGATCGCCCTCAAGAACTTCAACCTCAACATCAATGCCCTGATGAGCATCGCCGTCACCGGTGCGGTGCTCATCGGCCAGTGGCCGGAAGCGGCGATGGTGATGTTCCTGTTCACCCTGGCGGAACTGATCGAGGCCAAGTCGCTGGATCGCGCCCGCAACGCCATTGGCGGGCTGATGCAATTGACGCCGGAAACCGCCACGGTGCAACAGGCGGACGGCACCTGGCTGGAACAACCGGCCAACGCCATCGCCCTGGGTGCGTTGGTGCGGGTCAGGCCGGGTGAGCGTATCGCGCTCGACGGTACGGTGCGCACCGGGCAATCGAGCGTCGACCAGGCGCCCATCACCGGCGAAAGCCTGCCAGTGGAAAAGACCACCGGCGACAAACTGTTCGCCGGCACCATCAATCAGGCCGGTTCGCTCGAGTATGAGGTCACGGCCGCCGCCGGCGACTCCACCTTGGCGCGCATCATCCATGCGGTCGAGCAGGCCCAGGGCGCCAAGGCCCCGACGCAACGTTTCGTCGACAGCTTCTCGCGTATCTACACGCCGGCGGTGTTCATCCTCGCCGTGCTGGTGGCCGTGGTGCCGCCGCTGTTGATGGCGGCGCCCTGGTTCGACTGGCTCTACCGAGCGTTGGTGCTGCTGGTGGTGGCTTGCCCCTGCGCACTGGTGATCTCCACGCCGGTGACCATCGTCAGCGGCCTGGCGGCAGCGGCGCGCAAGGGCATCCTGGTGAAAGGCGGCGTGTACCTCGAAAGTGGCCATCGCCTGCAAGTGCTGGCGCTGGACAAGACCGGCACGCTGACCCACGGCAAGCCGGTGCAGACCGACATGCAGCTGCTGGACTCCGCCACTGCGCAGGCGCCGTTGATCGCCGCCAGCCTGGCCCGTCGCTCGGATCACCCGGTGTCGCTGGCCATCGCTCGCGAGGCCGAGAGCCAGGCGGCGCAGTGGCTTGACGTGCAGGGGTTTACCGCATTGCCGGGCCGCGGCGTGAAAGGCGAAGTCAACGGCGAGCTTTATCACCTGGGCAACCATCGCCTGGTGGAAGACCTCGGCCTGTGCTCCAGCGAATTGGAAGCCAAGCTGGACGTTCTGGAGCGTCAGGGCAAAAGCGTCATCGTGCTCTGTGACAGCCAGCGCCCGAGGGTGCTGTTCGCCGTGGCCGATACCGTCAAGGACAGCAGCCGCGAAGCCATCGAGCAACTGCACGGCCTGGGGATCAAGACCTTGATGCTCACAGGCGACAACAGCCACACCGCCGCCGCGATCGCCCGCCAGGTTGGCATCGACGAGGCCCGTGGCGACCTGCTGCCCGAGGACAAGCTGCAGGTGATCGAAAGCCTGAGCGGCGAGGGGCGTCAGGTGGGCATGGTCGGCGACGGCATCAACGATGCCCCGGCGCTGGCGCGCGCCGACATCGGTTTCGCCATGGCGGCCGCCGGTACCGATACCGCCATCGAAACCGCCGATGTCGCGCTGATGGACGACGATCTGCGCAAGATCCCAGCGTTTATTCGCCTGTCGCGCCAGACCCGCAGCGTGCTGGTGCAGAACATCGTGCTGGCGCTGGTGATCAAGGCGGTGTTCCTGGTCATTACCTTTGCGGGTATGGCCACGCTATGGATGGCGGTGTTCGCCGACATGGGCGTCAGCCTGCTGGTGGTGTTCAACGGGTTGCGCTTGCTGCGCCGGTAACTGCAGCGAGGGGTCCGCCCGCCGGGCCTCTCGGAAACTTCCTACATTCCTGCCTAAGTTCTTCAGAATTCCCCTACAGCCTTGTCAGACTTGGCTGCTATTGCCCTCTCGCCCCGATCGAGATAATCACCCCGCCACCGAGCGAATTCATCCGACTCGCCCGGTAGCGGCGCGGTCGAGCGCTGTTGTACGGAGCATCGCCCGACCTCGCCTGCCGTCTCGACGGCATTCCCTGTCCATAACAATAAAACGAGGTATCGCCATGTCTACACACGCCCAACTGGAAATCGCCAATGCACCACAGGAAATGACCCTTGAAGACACCCATGAAGTACGCGGTGCCGGCTTGTTCGCCGACATCGGCGGGGTGATCGACTCGGCCATTCCGGTGATCGCTGCCGTGGTTGCCAAAGTAAGCTGACGCCTGCGGCCCATCAGGGCTCAAGGATGTAAACGGGGGGAGTGGCGCCGCTCCCTTCCGCAGGCTGCATGAAGGTATTCGCCATGTTGGAACTCGGAAAGGTTGCTCCGCGGGCGCCGGTTCGGACCTTGGTGTTCGGCTGGTTGATCTGCCTGTTTTTTTTCATGCTCGTGGCGCTGTTGATCGCCGGCGAGTATGCCCGCAAGGAAGAGGTACAAGGCCGGGTTCTGACCCGTGATGTGGTGCGCGTCGCCAGCGAAGGCAATGCTCATGTACAGGAAGTGCTGGTGGTCGCCGGGCAATCGGTGCGCAAGGACCAGCCGCTGCTGAGGATTCGCCCTCAGGAGCCGGAAAATTTCAGTGATGCCAGTGGTCAGACCACTGCCACCCAAAGCGCCGAGCGGCTCGACAGCCTGCTCGCCGACACCCACAGCGATGAAGCCCAGGCGCGCGATGTCTATCGCACCCAGCGCGAATCGCTACGGCTGCAGATCGACCAGCTCCAGGCCGACCTGGAACTCAACACCCGCATCGAGCAGTCGATCCAGCGCCGCGTGGCCATTGCCGCCGGGCTGCAGCAACGCCATGAGCGCCTGGCCCGGGAGGGCGCGGTGTCGGAAGCGGCCCTCAACGAAGCCATAGTGCGCCACGAAACCGCCCAGCAGAATCTCGCCGGCAATCAGCAGGCGCGAGCTGCGGCGCGCCAGCGTCTGCTGGAATTGCAGCAGCGTGGCAGCGATGCGCAACACCAGTTGGCCCTGCGCCTGAGCGATATTGCCCGTCAGCGCCACGAACTGCTCGAACGCCGCGAGACCCTGCGCAAGCACCAGCAATATGTGTTGCTGTCGCCGGTGGATGGGGTGGTCGATGGCGTATCGGTCTTCGCTGGCGGGCGCGTCCAGGCCGGGCAGCCGATGCTGCTGCTGCGCATCGATCTGCCGGAGCGGGCGATGCCCACGGTGATGCTCGACGTCGATCCCGCCAGCATCGGCTTCGCCAGCCCCGGCACAGCGGTGATCGTGCGTATCGACGCCTATCCCTACGAGCGCTACGGCGTGGTCAAGGGCCGCATCGTGCACAGCACCGCCAGCACCTATCGCGATGTGCCGCTGGGGACCTCGGTCGACAAGCCGCCGGAAGGGGCGGTGTATCTGGTGGAAGTCGCGCTGGATTTCAGCGACCCCCGCACGCGCATTCGCGAGCACTGGCTCAAGGACGGCATGACCCTGCGCGGCTCGCTGCGCCTGGAGCCGCTGAGCCTGATGGAGTGGCTGTTCCTGCCGGTACTCAAGGGCAGCCAGCGTAACCCAGACTATCTTCCGGCGCTCAAGCCGCACGCCACGGGGCAGGCGACATGATCGATGCAACGCTGAATCGAGTCCGCCGCGCGTTGGGCAAATCGGTACCGGTGATCCTCCAGGACGAGATGTCCGAGTGCGGCATGGCGGCGATTGCCATGATCGCCAGCTACCACGGCCATGCCCTCAGCCTGCGGCAGATGCGCCAGCGCTGCAGCGTCGCCCGTGATGGCATGTCGTTGTTCCAGATCATCAAGGTCAGCGAGACGCTGGGGTTCGCCTGTCGCCCGCTCAAGGTCATGCTCGACGGGCTGCGCCAGGTGCGTACGCCGTCGATTCTGTTCTGGAACAAGATGCACTTCGTGGTGCTGGAGGCGGTCGAGCGCCGGGGCCTGCGCATCGTCGACCCGGCGTTGGGGCGGCGCTTCTATACGTGGGAGGAGGCGTTGCCGCTGTTCAGCGGCGTGGCCCTCGAACTGGTCCCGGGCCTGCACTTCACCTTGCAGCGCAGGCTTGCGGCGCGCGAGGCCCTGAGCTTCACCCAGGTGCTGTCGCGCAATCCCTGGCTGTTGCGCTATCTGATCCCCATGGGGCTGCTGGCGATCGTCACGTACCTGGGCGCCATCGCCGCGCCCAAGCTGTTTTCCTTGACCATCGATGAGGTCGTGGCCAAGAACGACGAGGACTTCCTCTACCTGATCCTCTACGTGTTCGGCGCCGTCTTCCTGTTCAAGACCCTCGCCGCCTGGCTGCGTACCTGGCTCGACGCGCAACTGCGCATTGCCCTGAGCCAGGACCTGGGCACCGGCGTGATGGCCTGGCTGCTGCGCCTGCCGGTCACTTGGTTCGAGCGCCGCGCGCCGGGGGATATCCTGCGCCGCACCCAAGCCACCGACCGTGCCTACACGCAGTTCACGGCGGGCTGGATGGACATGAGCATCGATGCCGTGTTCGGCCTGGCCTTCCTGTGCCTCATGGCGCTGATCAACCTGCCACTGGCGGGGCTGTCACTGGTGCTGTGCCTGTTGTTCTTCGGTTTTCGGCTGTTGACCCTGCCGATGATGGAGCGCACCCACAAGGCTGCCATCGAGGCAGAAACCGCCCGCAACGTCAGCCTGCTCGGCACCGTCAGCGCCATCGAGTCGATGAAGCTCTACCACTACGAGGCCGCCAAGCTGGCGCGCTGGAGCAACCAGCACGTCGACACCGAGGTCGCCCGCGCCCGAGTGCAGCGCCTGCAATCGATGAACGTGGTGGTGCATGAAGGGCTGTCCCACGGGCACTCCCTGCTGGTCAGCGCCTTGGGTGCCTTCGCGGTGCTGCAAGGCAACAACAGCATTGGCGATCTGTTTGCCTTCGTGTTGTACAAGGACATGTTCATGGGTTGCATGCTCAAACTGCTGGATCGCTACGCCAGCCTGCGCCTGGTGCAGGTGGAGTTGCGCCGTGTCGAAGACATCATCGACGAGCCGGCCGAGTGGGTCGAAAGCGAGACCTACCTGGCCCGCGCCGATGAGCCGCAGGCCATGCTGCAGTCGGTGCAACTGGAGGGCGGCGTGTTTCGCTACAGCAGCTTCGAGCGGCCGGTGTTCATGGACGTCGACTTGCAGTTGGCGGCGGGGGCCAAGGTGGCGATCTTCGGGCCGTCGGGCTGTGGCAAGAGCACTTTGCTCAAGGTGCTGGCCGGGTTCTATCGATTGGAGGCCGGGCAGTTCGAGGTCAACGGCGTGGACTTGCAACGCTTTGGCCTGCAGCGTTACCGGCAGAATCTGGCCTACGTGACGGCCCATGACGAAATCATCGCCGGTAGCGTGATGGACAACATCACCCTGGACGCCGAGCGCGGCGATGGCGCCTGGCTGCAGACCTGCATCGAACAGGCCGGCCTGCTAGCAGCGGTGCAGGGGCTGGCCAACGGCTTCAACACGCTGCTGGGGCCGACCGGCGTGCAGCTGTCGACCGGGCAGAAGCAACGGCTGTTGATCGCGCGCGCGCTGTACCGACGCCCGCAGATCTTGCTGCTCGACGAGCCGACCTCCCACCTGGACGCCGAGGCTCGCGACGTGATCATCGCCACGCTCGGGCAGTTGTCGATGCTGTGCGTGGTTGTGACCCATGATCGACGTGTGGCGCAGGCTTGCGATGTCGTCCTGCAAATGCGCCAGGGGCGCGTATTGCCGATGCCTGCGGGAGGCCTGGATGACTGATCGAAAAAGCGCGCGGGTGCGCTATTGGTTGCTGTGCATGATCTTCAAGGCGCATCTGGGCCTTTGGCTGATCAAGTGCCTGGGGCTGTTATCGCGCATCGTGCCCATAGGGCGTCTGTTCATCGTCCTGCCCAAGGTGTTGAGGCGTCTGCCGTCCTGCTGGCGAGGTCGCGACTACAGCCTGTGTCGGCAGAACCTGACCGCACTCGGCTACGAATCCACCTTGGCCAAGAAGCTCAGTTGCCGGTTTGGGGTATTGCAGTGGCAGCGCGCACTGCATGAACAACTGTATCCACGCCAGCGGCCCTTCGACCTGCGCGCCTGGATTGCCGATATTCCGTGGGTCGATCCGCAGCGTCTGGCCGAGGTCGAGCGCCCGACGCTCTATCTGTTGACCCACACCGGGGAGTACTGGATGGCCGTCGCCAGCCTGATGGCCCGACAGGCGAAGCCGACTCGTTTCGTCATCCCGATCTGGAATTTCGCCGACCCCTTCACCCGTCATTCCCTGCAGCAGCTTGAAGGGCTGGGGCACTGGGTAGACGTGCTGGATGTCGCCGATCCGGGCACGGCGTTGAGCATGGCGCGGGCGCTGAAGCGCGGGGACAGCGTGGTGCTGTTCTGCGACCTGCCTGTGAGCCTGGGGGCGTTACGCTTCGGCGAGCCGCTGCCGGGCACGCTGTTCCACCGCCCGGCGCAATTCGTCAAAGGGCCGTTGTTTCTGGCCGCGAAGCTGGGCTGTGACGCCTTGCTGATCGGCCACCAGGCGCAGTTGGGCGGCAAGGGCCGGGTGCAGGTGCTGGAGCGTATCGCGGCCGCTCCGCTGCCCGTCATGCAGGCGCAGTGGATGGCGGCGTTGGATCGCTTTCTGGCGGCGGCGCCGGAGCAGTGGTTCTACCTGCCGAGGCTGGAGGCGTTCTATCACCGCCAGCGTTCGACCTCCGAGCGGCGTTCGGCAGTGGCGCTGCGATGAGCGGCCGGGACGTTGTTGCGCTGCTGGCGTGCCTGCTGGCGCTGAGTGGCTGTTCGTTCACCCCGGCCTATGTCCGCCCTGAGGCGCCGGTGCCCGCCCAGTGGCGTGACCAGGCTGCCGAGCAGGTCGATGCACCCTTGCCCGCCTGGGAGCAGGTGTTCAACGATCCGCAACTGCGGGAACTGATCGGCCAGGCGCTGGCGCACAATCGGGATCTGCGTATCGCCGTGCAGCATATCGACGAGGCACGGGCATTGTTCGGTGTGGCCCGTGCCGATCTGTTTCCCACCTTGGGCCTGCAGGGCGCAACCCAACGCCAGCAGCTATCGGCACTGGATTCGCCCACCGGCGAGCGGGTCATCAGCGAGCAGGGCCGCTTCCGGCTGGGCGTCGGCATCACGGCCTACGAGATCGATCTGTGGGGGCGCGTGCAGGCCTTGCGCGACAGCGCCGGTGAACAGTTGCGGGCCAGCGCGGAGGATGCCCGAGCGGTGCAGATCAGTCTGGTGGGGGAGGTCGCCGGTACTTATTACGAGGCCCTGACCTATCTGAGTCTGCAGGCGCAGCATGGGGATCTATTGAGTGCCGGGGAGCGCTCGTTGCAACTCATCGAAAAGCGCCATGGGCAGGGGCTGGCCAGCGAACTGGAAGTGCGTCAGGCACGCTCGTTGGTGCTGGGCCTGGCAGCCGAGCAGGCGAGTGCCGAGCGTGGGCATGTGCTGGCGCTTAATCGCCTGGAATTGCTGACCGGCGTCAGCTTGCAGCCATCGCGACTGCAGGCCTCGGCACTCGAAGCGGACACGCCCATTGCACCAGTGGCGCCCGGGCTGACTTCGACGCTGCTCACGCGTCGGCCGGATATTCGCGCCGCCGAGGCTCGGCTTAAGTCCTTCAACGCCAACATCGGCGCGGCACGGGCGGCGTATCTGCCGCGGATCTCGCTGACCGGTGTGTTGGGGTTCAGCAGCCCGCAGCTCAATCGGCTGTTCCGGGGTGGCGCCAAGGCCTGGTCGTTTTCACCGGAGGTGACGGTGCCGCTGTTCGATCTCGGCCGGCGCGAGTCTAATCTGGCGCTGGCTCGGGCGCAGCGCGACATTGCCGTTTCACAGTACGAGCGTGCGATCCAGCAGGCGTTTCGCGAAGTGGCGGACGCGCTCGGGGCCCGTGGGCCGCTGGAGCGAGAGCTGGCGACGCAACGATTGCGGGTGGCCAACGAGGCGCGCCGGGTGGAGTTGGCGGTGTTGTTGTATGAAGAGGGGCTGGACAGCTACCTCGAGGTGCTGGACGCGCAACGCAGTCTGAGCGCCGCCCAGCAGGGCCTGGTGCGTACGCGGCTGGCCGGGTTGAGCAATGCGGTGTCGTTGTACAAGGCCCTCGGTGGTGGCTGGAGCGCCACCTTGTAGCGAGGGGGCTTGCCCCCGATAGGGCGTGTCAGGCAACTGATGTGGTGCTGACACTCCGCATCGGGAGCAAGCCCCCTCACCACAGGATTTTGCATACCCCTGAAAATGCCGGGCTGGGTGATGGCTGGTCGGCGATTTGAAGTGAGCACGGTATCCAGATCACTCTGTGGTGAGGGGGCTTGCTCCCGATAGGGTGTGTCAGGCAACTGGTTTGGTGCTGACACTTCGCATCGGGAGCAAGCCCCCTCACCACAGGATTTTGCATACGGCTTGAGATTATTGTCGTCACAGATGCTGCAACAGATCCTCCAGCGCCTCCAACCGCTCGCCATCACCCAACCGCGCGCGCGGATTGAGCGATGACCACTGCGGATACGCTCGGGCCTTTTTCAGCGATTCCGGCAGTTTGCCCTCGCGCCACTGCGTCTGCTCGGCGGGCAGGTTGACCTCGATCCGCTCCAGTGCGGCATGTCCACGGCGTGCCAGCACGGCCAGAAGCCGCTGCTGGCGCAAGGCGAGCAGGCGCAGCACGTTGTCATCCACGGTCAGTTCGCGCTGGCCCTTGAGCTTGCCCAGCAGTCGTGCGCCGTACCCGCGCGCGGTTTGCAGCGCGCCACCGGCCACGGCCCCGGCGAGGGTCGCCAACCCGAGCGTCAGGCCGCCCACCAGCAGATCGATGCCTGCCCCGGCCGCCGCGCCCGCCGCCACCCCGCTGCCCAGTTTGACCCCCAGTTGCTTGAGGGTTTGCGGGTTGAACAAATCGTCACCCCAGCGCCCATCGCTCAAGGGCAGCTCGGCACTGGTGGCATCGTCGAGCCTGAAGGCATACAGGCCCAGCAGCTGCGTTACACAGTGTTGTTCTCGCTGGCGTATGGCCTGGCGTAGCGCCTCGACAGCGGCCGGCGCTTGTTCCTGGGTGGCACTGCGTCGGCACGCGGCACAGTCGATCAGCAATTCGGCGATCAAGCGTGTGGCACTGGTCTGCCGGGCGATTCGCTGCGCCTGCTGGTCATCGATCAGGCGCTGCAAGGCCGGGCGCGAGTGATCCAGCAACAGCGCCAGGCTTTCATACAATCGCCGCTCGCCATCTTCGGGCGGTGCCACACTGTCGAAGCGCACCAGGGCATGCAAGCCGAGACGCGCCAGGGCTTCGCGCCACTCGGCCTCGCGATGATCCGCCGCGCTGACGAAGTTGAGCACCGGCAGCAGCGGCTTGCCGCAGCCCGCCAGCACCTGCAGCTCGTCGCGGTATTTGGCCAGCACCGGCTCGCGGGCGTCGATCACGTACAGACCGGCGTCCGAAGCCAGCAACTGGCGCAGCACCTTGGCTTCCTGTTCGAACCGCTGACGTGCCTCGCTGCCCTGCAAAAAGCGCTCGGTGCGCGCCGGACCATCCAGGCGTTCGCCGGGGCGGTCGAGACGTTCTAGGTAGTCGAGCAGGGCGATGGCATCCTCCAGCCCGGGGGTGTCGTACAGCTCCAGCAATGCCTCACCGTCCACCGACAGGCGCGCGCCCTCGACGTGGCGGGTGGTGCTGGGGCGATGGGACACTTCGCCAAAGCCGACGTCGCGGGTCAGGGTGCGCAGCAGCGACGTCTTGCCGACGTTGGTGTGGCCGACCACGGCAAGGCGCAGGGGGCGTTTCGGCTCAGTCATCGCCGTGCTCCAGCCAGCTCAGCGGTGGCTCCTGCTGATGGGGAAGGTGCAGTCCATTCAAGGCCACGTGCCAGTCGTCGAGGCGTTCAGGATCGAGTCGTTGCCCCGCTGGCGCCGGCAGCAGCCAGATACGCGTGGCGCCGGCACAGCGCGCCAGCTCGGCGATCAGCGCCAGGCTGCCGCGGTCCGGCGAGCGCCGCGGATCACAGGTGATCAGCAAGCGCGCAGGCGGGAAACGGGTCATCTGTTCAAGCAGGCGCTGGCGCGATTCTCGGCTGTCGAGGATGCCGGCGTCCTGCACCTTGGTGGGCAACATCGGTGGCCAGGATTGTTGATCATCGAGCTCGATGGCCACCACCACGGCGCCTTCATTGGCGACTTGTCCGCGGGCCGCTTCAGTCTCGGGCCACTCTTCAGGCGCGGCGTCGCTGATGCCCAGGCGCTCGCTGCTGGGCATCAGTGCTTCGCGCAGGCGCGCATAGCCGGGCAGGTCGAGGTCGATACGCAATTGCCTGCAGCCGCGCCGCCAACGCCACAGGCACAGCGCCCACAGCAGTAGCCGTGGCAGTACGCCATAGACCACCAGCACGCCGACCAGCCAGGCGGCCCAGGCTTGTCGAGTCGCCTCCAGATTGACCGCCGCATCGCCGCTGGCGCGGATCATCTCGGTATCGGGCACATTGAAACCCAGCAGCCCGGGCAAGGCGCCCAGTGCTTGAGTCAGGGCTACAAAGGTGTCGGCGTCGAGCAGAGTGGTTTCCCAGACGAAGCCGTAGCGTCGCGTCGCCAGCAACAACAGGCTGACAGTCAGGGCGCTGAGCATTGCCAGCAGCCACAGGCCGTGGATCAAGGTACCCAGCAGCCAGCGATTGAGGCGGTGGCGTTGCAACAGCAACACCAGCGCCGGGCCCAGGTGCGCGGCCTTGGCATCGCGGGCGAGCTTTTCGCTGAGCCACAGCCACAGACGGCCGAGGCTGGCGCCGTGTTCGCCGCTGAGCAGCAGGCCCAGCGCCCAGCTCAGCAGCAACAGCAGATTCAGCCCCAGCAAACTGCCCAACGCCCAGAACACGTTGACTGGCCGCAGGCCATCGCCCAAGGCGGTGAACGCCAGACCGGCACCGCTGAACAGGGCCATCACCGCCAAGCCGATCAACGCCAGCCGCGCGCCTTGTTGCCAGTGGCGCAGGGCCGTGTCGACGCCGTCGCGCTTGGCCAGTTGGGCGGCGCGGTGGGTGATGCGAGCGGCCAGGGTGCCGCCGCCGTGGCGCGCCAGGCGGTTGGCTTCGAGATCTTCGAGGGGGCCGGCCTGCTCTTCGCGCAGGCGGATGGCTTCGGTGAGCCAGGAGGTATGCAGCAGGCTGGGTTGGGTCACGCCAGATTCCATTAGGGTTCGATCCGCCAAGAGCATACCCCAACCGGGCTGATCCGGCGCCTTGCCTCTGCTATGCTCGCCGCCATGAAAACATCTCTCCCTCTCAGCCTGATCGCCGCTCTCGCGCAGAATCGCGTGATCGGCATCGACAACCGCATGCCCTGGCATCTGCCGGGGGATTTCAAATACTTCAAGGCCACGACCCTCGGCAAGCCGATCATCATGGGCCGCAAGACCTGGGACTCGCTGGGCCGTCCGCTGCCCGGGCGCTTGAACCTGGTGGTCAGTCGTCAGACCGATCTGCAACTCGAAGGTGCCGAGGTTTATCCAACGCTGGACGCCGCCATCGCCCGCGCCGAAGCCTGGGCGTTGAAGCAGGGCGTTACGGAGGTGATGCTGATCGGTGGCGCGCAGCTGTATGAACTGGGGCTGGCGCGCGCCGATCGCTTGTATCTGACTCGCGTGGCGCTGACGCCGCAGGGTGATGCGTGGTTTCCGGCCTTCGATGAGGCGCAGTGGCAGCGGGTGTCGACGGTCGAGAATCCAGCCGTGGATGACAAACCCGCTTACGATTTCGAGGTGTGGGAGCGGGTCTGATTCTGTAGCGAGGGGGCTTGCCCCCGACTGGGCAGGTCAGCCACCTCGCTGGCGCTGACACCATTGATCGGGGGCAAGCCCCCTCGCTACAGGGATCGCGCTAGCCCTGCGCCAACCGCGCATGCTCATCGGCCTGCATCACCGTCTGGTCGGTCTGCTTGAGGATCTGGCTGGTGATGGTCCCGGCGGTCATCGAACCACTGACGTTGAGCGCCGTGCGGCCCATGTCGATCAGCGGTTCGACCGAAATCAGCAGCGCCACCAACGTCACCGGCAAGCCCATCGCCGGCAGCACGATCAGCGCTGCAAAGGTCGCCCCGCCGCCCACGCCCGCCACACCGGCCGAACTCAGGGTGACGATGCCCACCAGGGTGGCGATCCATAGCGGGTCCAGGGGATTGATGCCTACGGTTGGCGCGACCATCACCGCCAGCATCGCCGGGTACAGCCCCGCGCAGCCGTTCTGGCCGATGGTGGCACCGAACGAAGCGGCGAAACTGGCGATCGATGAAGGAATGCCCAGGCGCAGGGTTTGTGCCTCGATGCTCAGCGGGATGGTCGCCGCGCTCGAACGGCTGGTAAAGGCGAACGTCAGCACCGGCCAGACCTTGCGGAAAAACCGCAGCGGGTGCACTCCCGCCAACGCCAGCAGCAGCCCGTGCACCGCGAACATCAGCGCCAGGCCGATATAAGACACCACCACGAAACTGCCCAGCTTGATGATGTCCTGCAGGTTCGAGCCCGCCACCACTTTGGTCATCAGCGCCAGTACACCGTAGGGCGTCAGCTTCATCACCAGGCGCACCAGGCGCATGACCCAGGCCTGCAGCACATCGATGGCGACCAGCACGCGGTTGCCTTTTTCGGCATCGTCCTTGAGCAGCTGCAAGGCCGCGACGCCGAGGAACGCAGCGAAGATCACCACGCTGATGATCGAGGTCGGCTTGGCCCGGGCCAGGTCGGCCACCGGGTTCTGCGGAATGAACGACAGCAGCAACTGCGGCACGTTGATCTCGGCAACCTTGTCGACGTAATTGTTCTGCAGCGCCTGCATGCGCGCCATTTCCTGGGTGCCGGCCACCAGGCCCTCGGCGGTCAAGCCGAACAGGTTGGTCAGGCCCACGCCGATCAGCGCCGCGATGAGCGTGGTGAACAGCAGCGTGGTAATGGTCAGGAAGCTGATGCGGCCCAGCGACGAGGCGTTATGCAGACGGGCCACGGCGCTGAGGATCGAGGCGAAGATCAGCGGCATGACGATCATCTGCAGCAACTGCACGTAGCCGTTGCCGACCAGATCGAGCCAGCCGATGGTGCTTTTCAGCACGGGGCTGTTGTCGCCGTAAACGGCATGCAGCGCAGCGCCGAAGACTACCCCGAGCACCAGCGCCAGCAGCACTTTTTTCGCCAGGCTCCAGTCGGTGCGACGGGTTTGCAGCAGGCCCAGCAGCAAAGCTGCGAAGACCAGCAGGTTGAAGAACAAGGGCAGATTCATGATGGCTCCAAGAGGATGGTCGGGCGCCTCTGTGGGCGCTCTCGCTGGCGGGAAATGCTAACAGAAGATGAGCGTGCGATCCTGTAGTGAGGGGGCTTGCCCCCGATAGGGAGCATCGGCGGCAAGCCCCCTCGCAACGTGGCGGACAGAAAATCGGGCATGAAAATGCCCCGACCAGCGGGGCATTTTTTCACAGCAGCAGCGCTTACAGGCCGTCGAGCATGGCCTTGTTGCGCACGGCGCCCTTGTCGGCGCTGGTGGCCAGAAGGGCGTAGGCCTTGAGGGCGGTGGTCACTTTGCGTGGACGCACTTCCACCGGTTTCCAGCCCTTCTTGTCCTGTTCGACGCGGCGTGCAGCCAGCTCTTCATCGCTGACCAACAGATTGATCGAGCGGTTGGGGATGTCGATCAGCACCTTGTCGCCATCCCGGACCAGGCCGATGGCGCCACCCGAGGCCGCTTCCGGCGAGGCGTGGCCAATGGACAGGCCCGAGGTACCGCCCGAGAAACGCCCGTCGGTCAGCAGCGCGCAGGCCTTGCCCAGGCCCTTGGACTTCAAGTAGGACGTCGGGTAGAGCATTTCCTGCATGCCCGGGCCGCCTTTCGGGCCTTCGTAGCGAATGATGACGATGTCACCGGCTTTCACTTCGTCGGCCAGAATGCCGCGCACGGCGCTGTCCTGGCTTTCGAAGATCTTGGCGTTGCCCTCGAACACATGGATCGACTCATCGACGCCAGCGGTCTTGACCACGCAGCCATCCAGCGCGATGTTGCCGTACAGCACGGCCAGGCCGCCTTCTTGCGAATAAGCGTGCTCGACGCTGCGAATGCAGCCGTTTTCACGGTCGTCGTCCAGCGTCTCCCAGCGGGTTGACTGGCTGAACGCGGTTTGCGTCGGGATACCGGCCGGGCCGGCCTTGAAGAAGTGATGCACGGCCTCATCGTCGGTCTGGGTGATGTCCCATTTGGCGATGGCTTCTTCCATGCTGCGGCTGTGCACGGTCGGCAGGTCGGTGTGCAACAGGCCACCACGGGCCAGCGAACCGAGGATGCTGAAGATGCCGCCGGCGCGGTGCACGTCTTCCATGTGGTACTTCTGGATGTTCGGCGCGACCTTGCACAGTTGCGGCACGTGGCGGGACAGGCGGTCGATATCGCGCAGGTCGAAGTCGATCTCGGCTTCCTGAGCGGCCGCCAGCAAGTGCAGGATGGTGTTGGTCGAGCCGCCCATGGCGATGTCCAGCGTCATGGCGTTCTCGAAGGCCTTGAAGTTGGCGATGTTGCGCGGCAACACCGAGTCATCGTTTTCGCCGTAGTAGCGCTTGCACAGCTCGACGATGGTACGGCCGGCCTGCAGGAACAGCTGCTCGCGGTCGCTGTGGGTGGCCAGGGTCGAACCGTTGCCCGGCAGGGCCAGGCCCAGGGCTTCGGTCAGGCAGTTCATCGAGTTGGCGGTGAACATGCCGGAGCACGAACCGCAGGTCGGGCAGGCGCTGCGCTCGTACTCGGCGACCTTCTCGTCGGAGGCGGTGGAGTCGGCGGCGATGACCATGGCGTCGACCAGGTCGAGGCCGTGGCTGGCGAGCTTGGTCTTGCCGGCTTCCATCGGGCCACCGGAGACGAAGATCACCGGGATGTTAAGGCGCAGGGCGGCCATCAGCATGCCAGGGGTGATCTTGTCGCAGTTGGAGATGCAGACGATGGCGTCGGCGCAGTGGGCGTTGACCATGTACTCGACGGAGTCGGCGATGATCTCGCGGCTCGGCAGCGAATAGAGCATGCCATCGTGGCCCATGGCGATGCCGTCATCGACCGCGATGGTGTTGAATTCCTTCGCCACGCCACCGGCGCGTTCGATCTCGCGGGCCACCAGTTGGCCGAGGTCCTTGAGGTGCACGTGGCCGGGTACGAACTGAGTGAACGAGTTGGCGATGGCGATGATTGGTTTCTTGAAATCGTCGTCCTTCATCCCGGTTGCGCGCCACAGGGCACGGGCGCCGGCCATGTTGCGGCCGTGGGTGGAGGTCTTGGAACGATAGTCGGGCATGGGGCACTCCGGTCGGCTAATCAGGTTTGAACAAGGGAGTGAGCTTCTCTTGGTCCTTGATCGCGTGGCAGATGGCCGCGACCCGGATGGGGCCGGTGACACTGCGGGATCGCCGCGTGCTCGGCCAGAGCTCATAAACCCGCCGGGGGATGATTGGCGATGAATAAATCGATTCTACACCGAGCACGGCGGGAAAAAACGCCGTTGGCGCGCTGACTTGCGCAATTTTCATACAGGGCGGGGTCCTGCGCGAACACATCGCGCAATAGTTGTGCATTTGTCGATCACGCCCGTCCTCCCTACTATTGCGCCGCCGCATGTGCGGTTCAAGAGCCAACAGCACCCATGGACCTTCCCAGTTTTAGTTCGCCAAGAACCAAGACACCGACCGCCCCCGCGGCAGGTTTGCCTGTGAGCTGACTCGGCTTTGCCGTGCCTCTCCAGGCGGCTGCGGGCGCCTGGAGATACAACAATGATCAACGCCCTCAACTTTACCCAACTGCTGCGCAGCGCCCTGCAAGAAGAGAAGTACACCCGACCCAGGGAAGTCGCCGGTCAGCTGCTGTCCGCCGATATCGCCCGCTATCTCGATCAACTGGACGTGGAGCAGATCCTGCCTCTGCTCGAACAGCTGCCGCTCGACAAGCGCGCCGAAGCCTTCGGCTACTTCCCGCTGGAACGTCAGGTCGAACTCGCCGAAGACATGCCCCGAGCAGCCTTGGCCGGGCTGATCGGCGCCATGTCGGCGGATGAGCGTGCAGATCTGTACAACCGCTTCGATCTCCCTCGTCGCGCCACCTTGCTGCCGGCGTTGGCTCAAGCTGAACGTGACGACCTGTGCCGGCTGGCCAGTTATCCACAGGGCAGCGCCGGCGCGGTGATGACCAGCGAGTACTCCACCGTTTCCGCGCAGTTGACCGCTGCCCAGGCCATCGATGCGCTGCGCCGCGAAGCCGCCGATGCCGAGACCATCTATCAGACCTACGTACTGGACGCCCAGCGGCGCCTGCTGGGGACCTTGTCCCTGCGCGAATTGGTGCTCGCGGCGCCGGACACGGCCGTGATGCAGCTGATGAACACCGAAATCATCAGCGCCCAGGTCAGCGTCACGCAGGAGGAAGTCGCGCGGCTGATCAACCAGTACGACCTGCTGGCACTGCCCGTCGTCAATTCGCAGCGGCAACTGGTCGGCATCGTCACCTGCGACGATGCCATGGACGTCGTGGTCGAGGAGGCCACCGAAGACTTCCACAAAGGCGCACTCATCGGTACCCACATCGGCAACATGAAAAGCGCCACGGCTAGCCTGCTCTATCGCAAGCGCGTGCTGTGGCTGGTGCTGCTGGTGTTCGGCAACCTGTTCTCCGGGGCCGGTATCGCGGCGTTCGAGGATGTGATCGCATCGCACATCGCCCTGGTGTTTTTCCTGCCGCTGCTGGTGGACAGTGGCGGCAACGCGGGGGCGCAATCGGCAACCCTGATGGTGCGGGCACTGGCCACCGGCGAGGTGCTGCTGCGCGACTGGGGGCGCCTGCTGTGGCGTGAATGTGCCGTGGCCCTTGGACTGGGTGTGACCATGGCCGTGGCGGTGGCTTCGCTGGGAATCCTGCGCGGTGGTGTGGACATCGCCGTGATCGTCGCCAGCAGCATGATGATCATCGTCTTGTTGGGCAGCTTGATCGGCATGAGCCTGCCGTTTCTGCTCAGCCGCTTGCGCTTCGATCCAGCGACGGCGAGTGGGCCGTTGATTACTTCGATCGCGGATGCGGCGGGGGTGTTGGTTTATTTCGGGATTGCTTCGTATGTATTGGAGCTTTGAGGCAGATAGCTGGCCGGGAATGCTTTGGAACGACACGCAGCCCCATTGCAGGGCTGCACGCTTCCCTCACACTCAGCTGTTCGGCAACAACCGGCAAGTAATGCTCTTGATATACCGCGTTTCCGGGATCGCCGGGTGTACCGGGTGATCCGGACCCTGGCCGCCGCGTTCGAGGATCTGGATGTTGCGGTCCAGGTGGCGGGCGCTGGTCAGAAGGATGTTTTGCAGGTCGTCTTCGGGCAGGTGCATGGAGCACGAGGCGCTGACCAGAATGCCGTCCTTGGTGAGCAGGCGCATGGCTTGCTCGTTGAGGCGGCGGTAGGCGCCTTCGCCGTTTTTCAGATCTTTCTTGCGTTTAATGAACGCGGGTGGATCGGCGACGATCACGTCGAAACGTTCTTCGCCGGCTTTCAGTTCCCGCAGCGCCTCGAAGACATCGCCTTCCATGCAGGTGACTTTTTCGGCAAAACCGTTGAGCGCGGCGTTGCGCTCGACGCCGTCCAGCGCGAAGCTCGAGGCATCCACGCAGAATACTTCACTGGCGCCGAAGGCACCGGCCTGCACGCCCCAGCCGCCGATATAGCTGAACAGGTCGAGCACGCGCTTGCCCTTGACGTAGGGCGCCAGGCGCGCACGGTTCATGCGGTGGTCGTAAAACCAGCCGGTCTTCTGGCCTTCCATGACCGGCGCTTCGAACTTCACGCCGTTCTCTTCCAGGGCGACCCACTCCGGCACCATGCCGAACACGGTTTCGACGTAGCGCGGCAGGCCTTCGGCGTCACGGGCAGCGGAGTCGTTCTTGAACAGCACGCCACTCGGCTTGAGCACCTGAATCAAGGCGGCGAGAACGTCGTCCTTGTGGCGTTCCATGGTCGGCGATGCCAGCTGCACCACCAGAATGTCGCCGAAGCGGTCGACCACCAGGCCTGGCAGCAGATCCGAGTCGCCATAGACGAGGCGATAGAACGGCTTGTCGAACAGACGATCGCGCAGCGACAGCGCCACGTTCAGGCGGTGCACCAGCAGCGACTTGTCCAGTGGCAGCTTGGCATCGCGGGACAGCACGCGGGCGCAGATGAGGTTGTTGGGGCTCATGGCGACCACGGCGAGCGGCTTGCCGGTGGCGGATTCGAGGATGGCCTGGTCGCCGGCGACGAAACCTTGCAGCGGGGTGGCGGCGACGTCGATTTCGTTGCTGTAGATCCACAGGTGACCGTTGCGCAGCCGGCGATCGGCGTTGACTTTGAGGCGAAGGCTGGGCAGGGACATGACGTCGCTCCGGAAAAAAGAGCGGGAGTATACCTTGTAGGGCGCGGCGCGGGATGACCATTCACCGTTGATGTGTCAGGCACCGCCCGGAAGCCATCACCGCAAGCGAACCCATTCACGCATATGAAATTTTGACGCCGATTGCCCGGCGGTTACCCGATCGCCCCTCGGCGGGAGTAGAATCCCGACTCAGCCCAGAGTACGTACCAATGTCCCAAGAGCTTACCGCCGAGCAGATCCAGCAGGTCCTGCAAGGTATCAGTGTGCCGCCGCAACCGCAGATCATGGTCGACCTGCAGATGGAGCAGTACATGCCCGACCCGGACCTCGAAGCGATCGCCCGTCTGATCGCCCAGGATCCGGGCCTGTCCGGCGCACTGCTGAAAATCGTCAATTCGCCCTACTACGGGCTGACCAACAAGATCGCCTCGATCCAGCGCGCAGTGAACCTGCTGGGCAGCCGTTCGATCATCAATCTCATCAACGCCCAATCGATCAAGGGCGAGATGAGCGACGAGACCATCGTCACCCTCAACCGCTTCTGGGACACCGCTCAAGACGTGGCCATGACCTGCCTGACGCTGGCCAAGCGTATCGGCTCCCAGGCCGTGGACGAAGCCTATGCGCTGGGCCTGTTTCACGATTGCGGGATTCCGCTGATGCTCAAGCGCTTTGCCGATTACATGGGCGTGCTTGAGCAGGCCTATGCCAGCGCCACGGGTGAATTTCGCGTGGTCGATACCGAGAACCAGGTGTTCAACACCAACCATTCGGTGGTCGGCTACTACACGGCCAAGTCCTGGCGCCTGCCGGAACACGTCTGCGATGCCATCGCCAACCACCACAACGCCCTGGCGATTTTCCGCGACGACTCGCCGCGCAACAATCAGCTGAAAAATCTTCTGGCGGTGCTGAAAATGGCCGAGCACATCTGCGCGTCCTACCGGGTACTGGGCAACCAGTCGGTGGACCATGAGTGGAATGCCATCGCGCCGCTGGTCCTGGACTACGTCGGCCTGTCAGACTACGACTTCGAGAACCTCAAGGAATCGATCCGCGAGCTCGGTGTGCGTTAAGTCTTTTTCGAGTCGAACATGCCTGAACTACCCGAAGTCGAAACTACCCGTCGTGGGATCACCCCGCACCTGCAAGGTCAACGTGTCAGCCAGGTGATCGTGCGCGATCGTCGCCTGCGCTGGCCGATCCCCGAAGATCTCGATGTACGCCTGTCCGGGCAGCGCATCATCGGTGTCGATCGGCGCGCCAAGTATCTGTTGATCAATGCCGAGGAAGGCACCCTGATCAGCCATCTGGGCATGTCGGGCAATTTGCGCCTGGTGGACGCCGGGTTGGCGCCGCTCAAGCATGAGCATGTGGATATCGTGCTGGAGTCCGGGCTGGCCCTGCGCTATACCGACCCGCGGCGCTTCGGTGCCATGCTCTGGAGCCTCGATCCGCACAATCACGAGTTGCTGATACGCCTTGGCCCCGAGCCACTGACCGACCTGTTCGACGGTGACCGGCTGTTCAGCCTGTCCCGCAACAAGAGCATGGCGGTCAAGCCATTCATCATGGACAACGCCGTGGTGGTCGGGGTGGGCAACATCTATGCGACCGAAGCGCTGTTTGCCGCCGGGATCGATCCGCGCCGCGAGGCGGGTGGCATTTCCCGGGCTCGATACTTGAAGCTGGCAGTGGAAATCAAACGCATCCTGGCCCATGCCATCGAGCGGGGCGGCACCACCTTGCGCGACTTCATCGGCGGCGACGGCCAGCCCGGCTATTTCCAGCAGGAGTTGTTCGCCTATGGGCGTGGCGGCGAGTTGTGCAAGCTGTGCGGCACCACGTTGCGCGAGGTCAAGCTGGGTCAGCGCGCCAGCGTATTCTGCCCGCGCTGCCAGCGCTGAGTCATATCTTGTTCGACACCCGTGGTCGCGGGCGCGCTGACAAGTGCCCGGACGCTGATATAGTTGAATACTGCGCTGTCGCGTTATCCCGAGTTGTCGCCCTTATCGAGCAGAAGGACTGTGTCATGAATGTTTTGCGCGTCTTATCGGTTGCCCTGGCGCTGTGCCTGGGCCTGTCCGCCATGCCAGCCGTCGCCGGGATGACAGAAACCACGCAGTCGAACACCAGCGGCGACCCGACCTATCAGATCCAGAACCCTCCCGCCTTCGCGATGATCGCCGACCTGATCATCGCCCGGCCGCTGCTGATCGCGGCGACGGTGGTCGGCGGTGCTGTGTTCGTGGTGTCGCTGCCGTTCACCGCGGCGGGCGGCAATATGGGCGCGGCAGGCAAGGCGCTGGTGGTGGACCCGGGCAAGGCCGCATTCGTGCGCTGTCTGGGCTGCACTACTTCGGGGTACGGCAAGACCAACGAGGATTGATCCGCGGAGGCGGGTCATGCCCCGCCTGTGATCCTGCGGTACTTTTCCATCAACTGCGCCTCGGTTTCCGGGTGCGCTTTATCCAGCGGGATGCAGTCGACCGGGCAGACCTGCTGGCATTGAGGCTCGTCGTAGTGGCCCACGCATTGGGTGCACAGGTTCGGGTCGATCACATAGATCTCTTCGCCCTGGGAAATGGCAGCGTTCGGGCACTCGGGTTCGCAGACGTCGCAGTTGATGCAATCGTCGGTGATGATCAGGGACATGGATACTCCAGCCCAAGCCAGACGCCCGGGCGTAACGAAACGAATGCGCGCAATTGTGCCGTATTAGCGCCCGCAGTGCACGCGGACGCGGATTCGTCGGTCGGATATCAGTTGGCGAAGCGCTGTTTGAGGGCGTCCGCGACGGCTGGATGGACGAATTTGGTGATGTCACCGCCCAGTGCGGCAATTTCCCGAACCAGCGTCGATGAAATGAACGAGTAGCGCTCCGAAGGCGTCAGGAACAGGCTTTCGACGTCCGGCGCCAATTGACGGTTCATGTTGGCCAGCTGGAATTCATATTCGAAATCCGATACGGCACGCAGGCCACGCAGCAGCACGTTGGCCCCTTGTTCCTTGGCGAAGTGCGCCAGTAGCGTCGAAAAACCTACCACTTCGACGTTGGGCAGGTGTCTGGTCACTTCCTGGGCCAAGGCCACGCGCTGGTCCAGTGGGAACAGTGGGTTCTTCTTGGGGCTCGCGGCGACCGCGATGACCACGTGGTCGAACAGGCGCGAGGCGCGCTCGACCAAGTCGCCATGGCCCTTGGTAATAGGGTCGAAGGTACCTGGGTACAACACTCGGTTCATCGCGTCGTCCTGGCGGGAGTCCGTTGGGGACTCGGATGGTATCGCAGCACGTGCAGTGGGGAAAGTCGGCATGTGCATGAGCAAAAGGTTCAGCCACTGCGCGGGTGAGCGCAAAAGTCCACTGCCAGGGTGTCGCAGGGGATGCAGCGTGGCGTTTGCGCTAGCGTCGGGCTAGCCAAAAATCGCTATTGGGCCGGCGATAGCAAAATCGTACTATGCGGATAAAAACCGGGCGCCGTCGCCCGCTGGACAAGAGATCCGAGTCAATGAAAACCCGCCAACGCATCGTGCAGGCCAGTCTGGAGTTGTTCAATCAGCAGGGCGAGCGGACCGTCAGCACCAACCACATTGCCGCTCACATGGAGATCTCTCCCGGCAATCTGTACTACCACTTTGCCAATAAGCAGGAAATCGTCGCCGAGTTGTTCGCTGAATACGAGCTAGGGGTCGATACTTACCTGCAGCTGCCAAAAGGAGTCAGTGTGGGTGTCGACGACATGCGTTTTTATTTGCAGCGGCTGTTCGAGAGCAACTGGAATTACCGCTTTTTTTATCGGGACCTTGAACATCTGCTGGAAAGCGACCCACAGCTGGCGGTGCGTTATCGGCAGTTTTCCCGGCGCTGCCTGAGTCAGGGGCAGGTGGTCTTCGCGGCATTCGCACAAGCCGGCCTGCTGCGTTTACATGCCGGGCAAGCGGAAGCGCTGGCCCTGAACGCCTGGATTATCCTGACGTCATGGACACGCTTTTTGACCACTTCTCAGGCCGCGACGGCGCAGCTCAGCGAGGAAGTGGTCAGGCGCGGGATTTTCCAGGTGCTGACCATGATCTCCGGGCTGGTCACGGAACCCTGGCAGGCTGCCGTTAATGTCTTGTTCGAAGAGTTCAACGTACCGCTGACGCTGGCCGAGGACTGAGGGCCGCGCAGTCGGCCGGGAACTTCGTTCCGGGCCATGAATCCATTCTGCATTTCTCAGGGAGGTTTACATGCCAATCGCGCAATTGATCAGCCCACAGGAGCTGTACGATCGTCTCGACGAGCCGGGGCTGGTGATACTGGACTGTCGCTTTGCTCTTGAAGATACCGACTACGGCCAGCGCAGCTATGCCGAGGGACACCTGGCCGGTGCGCGCTTCGCCGATCTGGACAAGGACCTGAGCGGCGCGGTGGTCAAGCAGGTGACCGGGCGCCATCCGCTGCCGGCACCCGAGGTGCTGGTCGAGCGGTTGAGGGCCTGGGGCGTCAACGCCGACAGCGAAGTGGTGCTGTATGACGACGGCCCGGGTGCGTTCGCCGCTCATGCCTGGTGGCTGTTGGCATGGCTGGGCAAGCGCGAGGGTGTCTATCTGCTCGACGGCGGCCTCAAGGCCTGGCATGCAGCTGGCTTGCCGCTCAGCCTCGATCCGCCGGCCCACGAAGCCGGGCACTTTTCCGGCCAGCCTGACAGCAATCTGGTGATCAGCGCGCAACAGTTGCAGGACCAACTTCAATCGCCAGACCTGACCTTGATCGATGCTCGGGCGCCCGCGCGTTTCCGGGGAGAAGTCGAGCCGATCGACCCGGTGGCGGGGCATATTCCCGGCGCGCGTTGCGCGGTGTTTACCGACAACCTCGCGGCAGATGGGCGATTCTTGCCGGCTGATCAGTTGAAGGCGCGTTTCGAGAAGATTCTCGCCGGGCGGCCGGCCAGCACGCTGGTGTCCTACTGCGGGTCCGGAGTGACGGCCTGTCACAATCTGTTCGCGCTGTGCCTGGCGGGCTATCCGTTGGTGCCGCTGTATGCCGGCTCCTGGAGCGAGTGGATCACCGACCCGCAACGGCCGCGGGCGACGGGGGACTGATAAAGGAACCTTGCGCCAGCCACTGCGGGATGCGCCGTTCCAGGTAATAGCTGGGGCGGCGCAGGCTGCCCTCCACGAAGCCGACGTGCCCACCTCGGGCATGTCGCTCGAAGGTCGTGCCGGGCGCGAGCTCATTGGGCGTCGGCAGGCTGTGCGGGAAAACGAAGGGGTCGTCCAGCGCCTGGATGATCAGCGTGCGAGTGCGGATGTCTCCCAGAAAATAGCGGCTCGAAGATTTGCGGTAGTAGTCCCGGGCATCGGCGAACCCGTGCAGGGGCGCCGTCACCCGGCCGTCGAAGTCCCAGAAGGTGCGCATCTTTTCCAGCGAGCCCAGGCTCGCCAGTTTTGCCAGCCCCTCTTTTTGCCCTTCACGTGAAAATCGCGCCTGCTTGTCCCGCACATAGGCCAACATCGCGCGCATGAAGTGCGCTTGGTAGATCTTGGAAAACCCCTGGCCGATACGGTCGGCACACTGATCGAGGCGAAAGGGTACCGACACCGCCACCGCACCTTGGAGCTGTGACTGCGTACCCGTTTCGCCCAGATACTTGAGCAGCACATTGCCGCCCAGCGAGTAACCCACTGCATACAACGGCGCCGAAGGACGGCGCGCACGCAATTGGCCAATGACTTCGGCCAGATCGTCGCTGGCACCGGAATGGTAACTGCGCACTTGCAGGTTGGGCTCCCCCGAACAACCGCGCCAGTTGATCGCGACGCTGGCCCAGCCTTGGGCGCCCAGCGCCTGCTGTAGCCCGGCGACGTAGGGCGAGTTGGACGAGCCGGTCAACCCGTGCAGCACCAGCACCAATGGCGCATCGGTGGTGTGCGGGCCATGCCAGTCGACATCGAGAAAGTCGCCGTCCGCGAGCCACAGGCGCTCTCGGGGTCTTTGCAGATGCACGGTCGGGCGCCACAGCGGGCCCCACAGCGTTTGCAGATGGGGATTGCCCAACCCGAGCGCCGGCTGGAAGGTCTCGGGTATCGCAACTGGCGTGTCAGCCACGATGGCCTTTTATCCCCGCTGCCACAGCGCGTAGTACACCTGGCCGGCCTTCTTTTCCCGGTGCAGACGCCAATTGGCGGGCAGCTCAAGGGTCGAAGGCGGCGTTTCGCTTTCGGTGTAGATCCATGCGCGTTCGTTCAGCCATGCTCGCTGTTCGAGCAGGACGCAAGCGCCCGCCAGCAGGTTCTGATGGAAGGGTGGGTCAAGGAACACCAAGTCGAACGGCGTCGCTGGCTGGGATTCCAGATAGCGCAGGGCATCGCTTTGCTGGAATTGGCCGACGCTGCATTCCAGCAGATCCAGGTTCTTGCGCAGTGAGGCAATGGCCGCAGCGTTGGTGTCCAGCGCCAGCCCCAGGCTCGCGCCTCGCGACAGCGCCTCCAGATACAGGGCGCCGCTGCCGGCGAACGGGTCGAGCACCTTGGCGCCTTCGATATAGGGCGCCAGCCAGTTGAACAGCGTCTCGCGCACGCGATCCGGGGTCGGGCGCAGGCCGGGAGCGTCGGGGAAGCTCAAGCGCCGGCTGCGCCATTGGCCGCCAATGATGCGCAGCTGGCCCAGGCCGCCGTGAACGGCCTTGGGAGTTTTGGGTGATGGACTGGCCATTAGTGCTCCGGGACCCCCAGCGGTTGCTCGGTGGGTCTCTCAGTAGGGGGCGGCAATGGCTTTTGCGCGAGGGTCGGGCCTGCCGTGACGATGACTAGTTTGTCGGCGTCCAGGTGCTTGTTCAATGCCGTTTTCACTTGGTCGACGGTCAGGGCCTGGGATTGCTGCATGAAATCCTCGATGAAGGTCAGCGGCAGGTCGTAGAAACCGATGGCGCCCAGCTGCCCGACGATGCTGCCGTTGCTGGCATTGGACAGCGGGAAGCTGCCGGCCAGTTCGCGTTTGGCGTCATCGAGCTCCTTTTGCGTGGGCCCGGTCTTCAGGTAATCGCGCAAGATGCCCTGCACCAATTTCAGCGTGCCTTCGCTGAGTTCGGCACGGGTCTGCAGGCTAATCATGAACGGGCCGCGAGCCTGCATGGCCGTGAAGGCGGAGTACACGCCGTAAGTCAGGCCGCGTTTTTCCCGTACTTCGCTCATCAGGCGAGTGCCGAATGCGCCGCCGCCGAGGATCTGGTTGCCCATGGACAGGGCGGCGTAATCCGGATCGTTGCGGTCGATGCCCAGTTCTGCCAGCAGCAAGTGAGTCTGCTTGGACGGAAACTCCAGATGGGTCAGAGCAGGCTTGGGTTCGTTCGGCTCGGCGACCACTGGCAGATGCGGGCCTTTGGGCAGCGACGAAGATACCTGCTCGGCGATGGCGTGAGCGTCGTCCACCGACAGGTCGCCCACCAGCGCAATCACCGCATTGCCGGCAGCGTAGGCGCGTTTGTGGAAGGCCTGCAGCTGCGCCAGGTTGATAGGCGGGATGGTCTGCGTCGTGCCGTCTGTGGCGTGCCCATAGGGGTGGGCACCGTAGAGCGCTTTGTACAGGGCCTGGCTAGCTTGCGCGCCGGGGTTCTGCTTCTGGTATTCAAGCCCGGCGAGAATCTGATTCTTGATGCGCGCCAACGAGTCGGCCGGGAAGGTCGGATGGCCGACCACTTCGGCGAACAGCTTGAGCGCCGGATCACGCTTGTCCGGGTCGCTCAGGCTGCGCAGCGAGGCCACGGCCATGTCGCGATAGGCGCCGTTGCTGAAATCTGCGCCCAGGCCTTCGAAGCCCTGGGCGATGGCCTCGACGTTCTTGCCCTTGACCCCCTCGTTGAGCATGGCATTGGTCAGCAGCGCCAGGCCGCCGGCGGCGCCGTCCTGGCTGCTGCCGGCGGCGAAGGTCACGCGCAGGTCGAACATCGGCAACTGGCGTGCTTCGACGAACAGCACCTTGCTGCCGTCCTTGGTCTGCCAGGTCTTGATGTCCAGCTTGCGGTGTTCCGGGGCCTTGCTATCGAGCTCCTTGAGGGTCTGCAGGCCAGTGGCCGGGGCCGGGGCGGACGCAGGCGCAGTGGCAGGCGCCGCGTCATCTGCAAAGGCCGGCAGGCTGGTGAAGGCAGCAAGCAGGCTGGCGATCAGGGCGGTGCCCAGGCGGCGTGCTTGATGGGGCGTGATGCGCTCAATCATGAGCCTTTTCCTCGGGCAATACGTGGGCGACGCTCAGGCGTTCGCGGGTGAAATAGGTGCGTGCGGCGGTCTGGATGTCCGCGGGCGTGACACTGTTGAGGTCATCCAGCTCGCTGTCCATGAGCTTCCACGACAAGCCGACGGTTTCCAGTTGACCGATGGTGGTTGCCTGGCGGCTGATGGAGTCCCGGCCGAACACCACGCCGGCGATGACTTCGGCGCGAACGCGCTCCAGTTCTGCAGCGGTGGGAGGTTTGTCCTTGAGCTGGTCGAGCACGCCCCAGAGGCCTTTCTCGACATCCGCCAAGGTCTTTTTCTTCTGCGTGTTGGGCGTGGCGGAAAGCATGAACAGCGTGTCGCCGCGGGTGAACGCGTCGTAGCTGGCCGAGGCGCTGGACACCAGCTCGGAGCCGCGCTCCAGCTGGGTGGACAGCCGCGCGCTGTAGCCGCCATCGAGCAGGGCAGCGATGAGGCGCAGCGCCTGGACGCCGCGAGGGTCCTTGGCGGTGGCCAGGCTAGGCACGTTGAAGGCCAGCATGAGGCTCGGCAGTTCGGTACGCACGTGCAGGGTAATCTGGCGTTCGCCCGGTTCGGCGACTTCCAGCGGGATTTTCGCCGGCGGCGTAGCGCGTCGCGCAATTGCGCCGAAGAAGCGCTGGGCCAGGGCTCTGACCTCATCGGGTTTGACGTCGCCGACCACGACCAGAGTCGCGTTGTTGGGCACGTACCAGGATTCGTACCAGTGGCGCAGCTCTTCGACCTTCATGCGCTCAAGGTCGGCCATCCAGCCGATGGTGGGGGTGTGATAGCCGCTGGCCGGATAGGCCATGGCCTTGAAGGCTTCGAAGGCCTTGGCGCTTGGCTGGTCATCGGTGCGCAGGCGGCGCTCCTCCTTGATGACTTCGATTTCCTTGGTGAACTCTTCCGGCGGCAGGCGCAGGGTGGCCATGCGGTCGGCTTCGAGCTCGAAGGCGACCGGCAGGCGATCCTTGGCCATCACCTGGTAATAGGCGGTGTAGTCGTCGCTCGTGAAGGCGTTCTCTTCCGCACCCAGGTCGCGCAGGACCCGGGAGGACTCGCCCGGGCCCATCTTGCTGCTGCCTTTGAACATCATGTGCTCGAGGGCGTGGGAAAGGCCGGTCTGGCCTGGCGTCTCGTAGCTCGAGCCGACCTTGTACCAGATCTGCGAAACCACCACCGGGGCGCGATGGTCCTCGCGCACGACGACCTTGAGGCCGTTGTCGAGGGTGAACTCGGTGGTGGGTTGGGGATCGGCGGCAAAAGCGGCGAGTGGCAGGCAAAAAGTACCGAGCAGCAGACCGGCAGCGCGGCGGGCAAGATCATTCATTCGATTTTGAACCTGTAAGGCTGCCCGCTTGGCCTTAGCGTCAGTGGGCGAGGAGGTGCTAGGATACTGATCCGGCTCGCTGGCGACCATGCCTGATGTGAACGCGGGCCTGCGATCATCTTGTCAGGATGTAACGCGTGAACGAGCCGGGTAAAAAGCAGTCTGTTCTGCGATATCAGAATTTTCAGAGGCGCCGCATTGGCGCGTCGCTACCTTGAGATAGCCGTCCTCCATGTTTGGTTCCAACGACGACAAGAAGACTCCGCCACCGGCTGGAGAGAAGAAAGGCCTGTTCGGATGGCTGCGCAAAAAGCCGCAGGAAATCACCCCCGAGCCGCCGCAAGCCCTTGCCCCAGAGACGCCCGAGACGCCTGATCTGGCTGTCGAGGTCGCGCCCGAGCCCGCCTTGACGGCCGCCCCGCCGGCGGTCGAGCCGGTCGCGACCGAGCCTGTGGCCAGCGGTCTGGTACTGCCGGTGCCCGAAGAGCCCGTGGCACTAGTGCCTGATGTAGAGGCAGAGGCGGTCGCGCCGTCGATTCCTCCGGTCACAGTACAGTCGCCGCCGCAAACCACGGCCGCGCCGCTGGTCGAACTCGCGCCGACGCCGAGCGGCCTGACCCCGGCGCCTGTCGCCGAGCAGCCTGCAGCAGTGGCCCCGGTTGCTGCGCCTGTGGTCGAGTATCCCGCGCCAGTGACCCAACAGCCTGCGCCTGTGGCCGAGCCTGCGGCTCGGGCCGTCGCGTCTCCTGCGCCCGCACCGCTGGTCCAGGCCTCTGCGGTCGCTGAACCTGCAGCGGTCCTCGCTCCAGTGTCCCCGGAGCCCACCAAAGCCGGCTTTTTCGCCCGCCTCAAGCAGGGCCTGAGCAAGACCAGCGCCAGCCTCGGCGAGGGCATGGCCAGCCTGTTCCTCGGCAAGAAGGCCATCGACGACGACCTGCTCGACGAGCTGGAAACCCGTCTGCTGACCGCCGACGTTGGCGTCGAAGCCACCAACCTGATCATCGGCAACCTGACGCAGAAGGTCGCGCGCAAGCAACTGACCGACAGCGATGCCTTGTACGCCTCTTTGCAGGCTGAGCTCTCGGCCCTGCTCAAGCCGGTCGAGCAACCGCTGGAGATCCCGGCGCAGCACAAGCCTTTCGTGATTCTGGTGGTGGGCGTCAACGGCGCCGGCAAGACCACCACAATCGGCAAGCTGGCGAAAAAGCTCCAGGGTGAAGGCAAGAAGGTCATGCTGGCCGCTGGCGACACCTTCCGCGCCGCTGCCGTGGAGCAATTGCAGGTGTGGGGCGAGCGCAATCGCATCCCGGTGATCGCCCAGCACACCGGCGCCGACTCCGCTTCGGTGATCTTCGACGCCGTGCAGGCCGCTACCGCCCGCGGTATCGACGTGCTGATCGCCGACACCGCCGGGCGTCTGCACACCAAAGACAACCTGATGGAAGAGCTGAAGAAGGTCCGCCGCGTCATTGGCAAGCTGGACGAGACCGCGCCGCACGAGGTGCTACTGGTGCTGGACGCCGGTACTGGGCAGAACGCGATCAACCAGGCCAAGCAGTTCAACCAGACCGTGGCGCTGACCGGTCTGGCGCTGACCAAGCTCGACGGCACGGCCAAGGGCGGGGTCATCTTCGCCCTCGCCAAGCAGTTCGGTCTGCCGATCCGTTACATCGGTGTCGGTGAAGGCATCGACGACCTGCGCACCTTCGAAGCCGAGCCCTTCGTCCAGGCGCTCTTCGCAGAACGGGAACGCTCATGATTCGATTCGAACAGGTCGCCAAGCGCTACCCCAATGGTCATGTGGGCCTGCACGAGCTGAGCTTTCGCGTTCGTCGCGGCGAGTTTCTGTTCGTGACCGGTCACTCCGGCGCTGGCAAGAGCACCCTGCTGCGCCTGCTGCTGGCCATGGAGCGGCCCACCAGTGGCAAATTGCTGCTGGCCGGGCAGGATCTGGGGCAGATCACTAACGCGCAGATACCTTTCCTGCGGCGGCAGATCGGCGTGGTGTTCCAGAATCACCAGCTCCTGTTCGATCGCACCGTATTCAACAACATTGCCTTGCCCTTGCAGATTCTCGGCCTGTCCAAGCCCGAGATCGCCAAGCGCGTCGATTCGGCGCTGGAGCGCGTGGCTCTGGCCGACAAGGCCGATCTCTACCCTGGCGACCTGTCCACCGGGCAGCAGCAACGAGTCGGCATCGCCCGCGCCATCGTCCATCGGCCGGCCTTGCTGCTGGCGGATGAACCCACCGGTAACCTCGACCCGCGCCTGGCGGCGGAAATCATGGGCGTGTTCGAAGACATCAACCGCCTCGGCACCAGCGTACTGATCGCCAGCCACGACCTGGCCCTGATCGCCCGCATGCGCCATCGCATGCTGACCTTGCAACGCGGCCGCTTGATCGGCGATGGGGAGGCCGGCCAATGAGTGCGACACGCAGTCCAAAAGTCTCCGATCGCGTGGCGCCCAAGGCCGCCGATCAGGAACCGCAGAAAAAAAAGCCGCACAACGACGATGACGGCCCGGCCTTCAGCCAACTGTTGCACGCCTGGCTCGAAAGCCATCGTGCCAGCCTGCTGGACAGCCTGCGGCGCCTAGGCAAGCAGCCGATCGGCAGCTTTTTCACCTGTCTGGTGATGGCGGTGGCTCTGAGTCTGCCCATGGGCCTGTCGTTGCTGCTCAAGAACGTCGAGCGGCTCGGCGGTTCCTGGCAGCGTGCGGCGCAGATCTCCCTGTACATGGATCTCAACGCCAGCGACAGCGACGGTCAGGCCCTGGTCGCCAAGGCCAAGGCGCTGGGTGGCGTGGCGGATGCCGAGTATATCGACAAGACGCGCGCCCTCGAGGAGTTCCAGCAGCAGTCCGGACTGGGCGAAGCGATCAAGGAGCTGCCGCAGAACCCCTTGCCGGGTGTAGTGGTGGTGACGCCGCTCGAAGTCGATAAGGCCGCGCTGGAGTCGTTGCGTCAGACCCTCTCGGAGCTGCCCAACGTGCAGCAGGCGCAGCTCGATCTGGTGTGGGTCGAGCGCCTGGCGGCGATTCTCAAGCTCGGAGATCGTTTCGTCTTCGGCTTGACGGTACTGCTGGTGGCCGCTTTGCTGCTGGTGATCGGCAATACGATTCGCCTGCACATCGAAAACCGCCGCGTCGAGATCGAAGTGATCAAGCTCGTCGGCGGCACCGACAGCTATGTGCGCAGGCCCTTTCTGTACATGGGTGCCTTGTACGGGCTGGGCGCAGGAATTCTTTCATGGGGCATACTGGCATTTGGCCTTGATTGGCTGAACGGCGCGGTCACCGGGCTCTCGGGCCTCTATGGAAGTGATTTTGCCCTGGGTGGAGTACCCCCCTCGGACGGCCTTTCCCTATTGCTAGGAGCAGTGCTGTTAGGGTATATCGGTGCATGGATTGCGGTGGCGCGTCATTTGCGAGAACTCGCGCCACGCTAATTATTTTGCCATTACGTACGTCCCTTCAGCATGTGGGAACTTGGTTCTCGGTTCCCTGTCTTATTACGCAGTGCTGAACTGCACGAGTCACGTGAGTCGGAGGTTTCTGTATGACCACTTCGTTGCAACCTGCTTATGCCTTGGTCCCGGGTGCGAACCTGGAGGCTTATGTGCACACGGTGAACAGCATTCCACTGCTGACACCCGAGCAGGAGCGTTCACTGGCCGAGAGTCTCTTTTACGAACAGGATCTGGGGGCGGCTCGGCAGATGGTGCTCGCCCACCTGCGTTTCGTTGTACACATCGCTCGTAGCTATTCGGGTTATGGCCTGGCGCAAGCCGACCTGATCCAGGAGGGCAATGTTGGCCTGATGAAGGCGGTCAAGCGCTTCAACCCTGAAATGGGCGTGCGCCTGGTGTCGTTCGCCGTGCACTGGATCAAGGCTGAAATCCACGAGTTCATCCTGCGCAACTGGCGGATCGTCAAGGTCGCGACCACCAAGGCGCAGCGCAAGCTGTTCTTCAACCTGCGCAGCCAGAAGAAGCGTCTGGCCTGGCTGAACAACGAAGAAGTGCATCGCGTGGCCGAGAGCCTGGGCGTCGAGCCCCGCGAAGTGCGCGAGATGGAAAGCCGTCTGACGGGCCAGGACATGGCCTTCGACCCGGCCGCGGAAGCGGACGACGACAGCGCCTTTCAATCGCCAGCCAATTATCTCGAAGACCACCGCTACGACCCGGCGCGTCAACTGGAGGATGCTGACTGGAGCGACAATTCCAACAGCAATCTGCACGAAGCCCTGGAAGTGCTGGATGACCGCAGCCGCGACATTCTCTACCAGCGCTGGCTGGCGGAAGAGAAGGCGACGCTGCACGAGCTGGCTGAAAAGTACAACGTGTCGGCCGAGCGGATTCGTCAGCTGGAAAAAAGCGCGATGAACAAGCTCAAGGTGTCCATCGCTGCCTAAGCGTGCTGCCTGAAACGCAAAAAGCCCTGACAATGTTCAGGGCTTTTTTGTGGGTAAGATCCGGTGGCCCCTTCGCGGACAAGCCTTGCTCCCACAGATGTAAGCCTGTGGGAGATTCTATGGTCTTGCGCAAACCGTGCCGGCCCCTTCGCCAGCAAGCTGTGCTCCCACAGGTGTACGGCTCAGGCCCGGTTTGCACTGTGGGAGCAAGGCTTGCCCGCGAAGGGGCCGGGTGCCATTACCCATTCACAAGGACAAACCTACTCCGCCCAAGGCGCCTTGCGCGAGTCGTTCAGCCGCAGCAAGTAATCATCCCCGCCCAGTTGCCCCATCTGCTGGCGAATCCAGCCCGCTCGGCGCTGCACGTAGGCGCTGGGGCGGCTGGCGCTCCAGTTGCGCGGATTGGGCAGTACTGCAGCCAGATAACTGGCCTGCTGGCGCGACAAGCTGGCCGCGCTGACGCCGAAGTGGTGCTGCGCCGCCGCCTGCGCGCCGAATACGCCGTCGTCCCACTCAGCGCTGTTGAGGTACACCTCGAGAATCCGCTGCTTGGGCCACAACACCTCGATCAGCACCGTGAACCAGGCCTCCAGCCCCTTGCGCACATAGCTGCGCCCGGACCACAGAAACACGTTCTTGGCCACTTGCTGGCTGATGGTGCTGGCGCCGCGGATCGAGCCACCTTGCTCGTTGTGCAGGAAGGCCGCCTGGATGGCGGGGAGATCGAAGCCCCAGTGCTCGGCGAAGCGCTGGTCTTCACCGGCGATGACCGCCACTTTCAGGTCATCGGAGATCTTCGCCCACGGCTGCCAGGTACGCTGCAGATCGATGGGCTGGCCATCGGTGAGGGATTCGATCTTGCGCTCGACCATCAGCATGGTCCCGGGCGGCGGGATCCAGCGGAACGCCAGGACCAACAGCACGCTGCCGACGGCGAACCAGAGCAGGGCTTTTTTGAGGCGATGCAGAAGGGTACGCAGCATGGATAGGCTTGGCCAAAGCGGGTGAGCGGGCCATTATACAGACCCTGTGCCCGAACACCTGTCCCCGGAGTTTCCAGATGCTTCGCAGTTTTCTGCTGTTGGCGGCCTTTTTCGGCTTTACCGGCGTTGCCCTTGGCGCCTTTGCCGCCCATGGTCTCAAGGATCGCCTGAGCGCGGATTACCTGGCGGTGTTTCACACCGGCGTCACCTATCAGTTGATCCACACCCTGGCGTTGCTCGCGGTAGCCATCCTCTGCACCCAGATACCCGGGCGCTTCATGACCTGGGCAGGCGTCCTGTTTTGCGTCGGCATCGTGCTGTTTTCCGGCAGCCTCTATGCCTTGACCCTCACCGGTATCGGCAAGCTGGGCATCATCACGCCCTTCGGTGGCCTGGCCTTCCTCGGCGGCTGGGTCTGCCTGGGCCTGGCGGCGTGGCGCCTGGGCTGAGCGCCTGGCATGGACGAATGGCGCCCCTGCACCTTGGTCATCGGCAGTGATCGGGCTAGAATGCCTCCCCTTGAAAATAATGGCTGCCAGTCGCATGCGTATCCAGCTGAACGGTGAACCCTACGAACTGCCCGAAGGCGAGACCGTCGCGGCGCTGCTTGCGCGTCTGGAGTTGACCGGGCGCCGCGTGGCCGTCGAGCTCAACCTGGACATCGTGCCGCGCAGCCAGCATGGCGCGACCGCCCTCAACGAGGGTGATCAAGTGGAAGTGGTACACGCCATCGGCGGCGGCTAGGCCGTCCCTTCGCTCGCTACGCCCTTACAGACCTCAACCGCAAGAGGATGACCGATGAGCAACGCTCGCACTGACAAGCCTTTTACCTTGGCTGGCCGCACCTATGGATCGCGCCTGTTGGTCGGTACCGGCAAATACCGTGACATGGAGCAGACTCGCCTGGCCATCGAAGCCTCGGGCGCCGAAATCGTCACCGTCGCCGTGCGCCGGACCAACATCGGGCAAAACCCCGGTGAGCCGAACCTGCTGGATATCCTGCCGCCGGATCGCTACACCATCCTGCCCAACACCGCTGGCTGCTACGACGCCATCGAGGCCGTGCGCACCTGCCGCCTGGCCCGTGAGCTGCTCGATGGCCACAAGCTGGTCAAGCTCGAAGTGCTGGCCGACCAGAAAACCCTGTTCCCCAACGTGATCGAAACCCTCAAGGCCGCCGAAGTGTTGGTCAAGGACGGTTTCGACGTGATGGTCTACACCAGCGACGACCCCATCATCGCGCGCCAGCTGGCGGAAATCGGCTGCATCGCAGTGATGCCGCTGGCAGGCCTGATCGGCACCGGCCTGGGTATCTGCAATCCGTACAACCTGCAGATCATCCTTGAAGAGGCCAAGGTCCCGGTGCTGGTGGACGCCGGTGTCGGCACCGCCTCCGACGCCACCATCGCCATGGAGCTGGGCTGTGAAGCCGTGCTGATGAACTCGGCGATCGCCCATGCCCAGGACCCGATCCTGATGGGCGAAGCCATGAAGCACGCGATCATCGCCGGGCGCATGGCCTACCTCGCCGGCCGTATGCCGAAAAAACTCTATGCCAGCGCGTCCTCGCCGCTGGATGGTCTGATCAAGTAAGAGCCGTTGATGACTGAATCAAACGAAACGCCGAACACCCTGGAAGACGCAGACGAGTCCAAGCACCGCCGCATCAAGAGTTTTGTGATGCGCGCCGGGCGCATGACCGAAGGCCAGCAAAAAGGTCTGGAGCAGGGCACGCCACTGTTCGTTCTGCCGCTGGCCGATGCGCCGGTGGATTACGACCAGGTGTTTGGTCGTTCGGCGCCGCGTTCGCTGGAAATCGGCTTCGGCATGGGGCACTCGCTGCTGGAAATGGCCGCCGCTGCTCCGGAGCAGGATTTTATTGGTGTAGAGGTGCACCGGCCCGGCGTCGGCGCGCTGCTCAACGGCGTGCTGACCCAAGGCCTGACCAATCTGCGAGTCTACGATTGCGACGCGATCGAAGTGCTCAACCGCTGCATCGCCGACAACAGTCTTGATCGCTTGATGCTGTTTTTCCCCGATCCGTGGCACAAGAGTCGTCACCACAAGCGCCGCATCGTCCAGGCCTCGTTCGCCGAGCTGGTACGCAGCAAGCTCAAGCCAGGCGGCGTGTTGCACATGGCCACCGACTGGGAACCCTACGCCGAGTACATGCTGGAAGTGATGAGTGTCGCGCCCGGCTATCGCAATCTGGCCGAAGACGGCAAGTGCGTGCCTCGCCCGGCCGAGCGCCCGGTCACCAAGTTCGAACGCCGCGGTGAGCGTCTGGGTCATGGGGTGTGGGATTTGAAGTTCGAAAAGATCGACTGAAAGCAGGTCTACCCTGTAGCGAGGGGGCTTGCCCCCGATAAGGCCCAAATCCCACCCGCTCTGCAGGTCAGTGCCGGCCTATCGGGGGCAAGCCCCCTCGCTACAGGGTTGGGCTTAGCGCCGGGTTTTAGCGCCGATCGTACAGGGTTGGGCTTGGCGCCGGGTTTTAGCGCCGATCGTACAGGGTTTGGCGTGGCGCCGGATTCAGCGCCGATCGGCCACCACACCGATCAACACCAGCACCACCAACAGCACCGGCGCCAGGCTGTAGTTGTTGAACTGGCTCAGCCCGCGGATCACCCAGGGCGTCACGTAGATCAGCGCCGCGCCGCTGCCCACCGCGCACACCAATGCCATCACCGGCACCCGCAATGCCCCGGCCAATGCGCCCAGGCGGCCTTCGATCCAGCCTTTGAAATCGGCACCGAACAGTACCAGCAGGCAGCCTACCAAAGCCAAGGCGATCTCGGAGATATGGCTGCGGCTCCAGCGAGACATGGACGCGAGCAGGTCGAGAACAAAATCCATGGGCAATCCTTAGGTCAAGAAGTACTGCAGTAGATCGTTGAGGAACAGCTGTCCCCGTGGGGTCGCAGCCAGGCGCGACGGTTCGACCTGCAAAAGGCCCTTTTGTTCGGCCTCGCGGCGCGCACCGGCCAGGCTGTGCAGGTCAAGGCCGGTGCGTTGGTGATAAAGCTCGGCGGCCACGCCATCGGTCAGGCGCAGGGCGTTCATCAGGAATTCGAACGGCAGTTCGTCGTCGCTCAGCGCCTTGTTGCCGGCCTGGAACGGCTTGGCAGGGTTCAGATAATCCTTGGGCAGCCGGGTTTTCCAGGTGCGCAGTATGCGGCCGTCGGGGTGGCTGAGCTTGCCATGGGCGCCGGCGCCGATGCCGATGAAATCGCCGAAGCTCCAATAATTCAGGTTGTGCCGCGCGGGGCGCCCAGGTTGGGCGTAGGCCGAGACTTCGTACTGGCTGTAGCCGTGACTGGCCAGAAGCGCCTGACCGGCCTCCTGGATGTCCCAGAGGATGTCATCTTCGGGCAGCAACGGCGGCTGATTCCAGAACACCGTGTTCGGCTCCAGCGTCAGCTGGTACCAGGACAGGTGGGTCGGCGCCATGGCGATGGCCTGGCGCAGATCGCCCAAGGCGTCGTCGAGGGACTGGTCGGGCAGGCCGTGCATGAGGTCGAGGTTGAAATTGTCGAAGCCGGCCTGGCGCGCCATGTCGGCGGCGCGGATCGCCTCGTCGCCATTGTGGATCCGTCCCAGCGCCTGCAACTTGGCTTCCTGGAAGCTCTGGATGCCGATCGACAGGCGATTGATGCCCAGCCCGCGATAAGCGACGAACTTGTTCTGCTCGAAGGTGCCCGGGTTCGCTTCGAGGGTGATCTCGATGTCGGCCGCAAACGCAATGCGCTGCTCGACGCCGGCCAGCAAGCGCCCGAGCGCCTTGGCGCTGAACAGGCTGGGCGTGCCGCCACCGAAAAAGATCGACGTCAGCGGCCGACCGTAGACGGCCGGCAGATCCTGATCCAGATCCGCCAGCAGGGCATCCACGTATTCCTCTTCCGGCAGCACCGCGCTGGCCGTGTGCGAGTTGAAATCGCAATACGGGCATTTGCGCACGCACCAGGGAATATGGATGTACAGCGACAACGGCGGCAACTGTGGCAGGCCCGGGCGCGGGGCCAGCGAGGAAAACCCGCTGGCGCCAGGGTGCAGCGTGTGGGTGTCGCCGGTCATTCGGGTTCCAGGCTCAAACGCTGACGCAGGATGGCCATGGCCCGCGCGCGGTGGCTCAGCAGGTTTTTCTCGCTGGGGCTCAGCTCGGCGCTCGAGCAGTTGCGCTCCGGCACCCAGAACAGCGGGTCATAGCCAAAGCCGTGATCGCCGCTGGCGGCGTGCAGAATGCTGCCGTGCCATAGGCCTTCGCAGAGAATCGGCAGCGGGTCGTCGGCATGCCGCACCAGCGCCAGCACGCAGACGAACTGCGCACCACGCTCGGCCTCGGGGACGGCCTCGAGGGCGTCCAGCAGTTTGGCGTTATTGGCGGCGTCGCCTTTGCCGTCGGCGTAGCGCGCGGAATAGATGCCCGGCGCGCCGCCGAGGTAATCCACCGCCAGCCCGGAGTCGTCGGCCAGCGCCGGCAGCCCGGAAATACGCGCGGCGTTACGCGCTTTGAGGATGGCGTTTTCGACGAACGACAGTCCGGTTTCTTCGGGTTCTACCTGGCTGAACTCGCCGATCGAGCGCAATTGCACTGCGTCGCCGAGCATGGCCTGGAGTTCCTTGAGCTTGCCGGCGTTGTGGCTGGCCAGTACGAGTTGCTTGAATTTCATGGGGTTGCCTGTAGCGAGGGGGCTTGCCCCGGAAAAATATTGCAGACGATCACTGCGCTAGACCGCGACCTGATGGGCCTGCAGCCCAGGGCTCTGGACCCGATAGATACCGATCTCCCCCAACAGATTAGGCCATAGCTTGCTGGCCCACCCGTGGCGATGCTGCTGATCGACGGCCAGGCGGTCGAGGACCTGCGCGGTGCGCTCCTGGCACAGCGCCTCGAAATCCTTGAAGGTGCAGAAGTGAATGTTCGGCGTGTTGTACCAGGTGTATGGCAAGAATTCCGACACTGGCATCCTGCCCTTGCTTGCCAGATACCAGCGGCAGCGCCAGTGGCCGAAGTTGGGGAAGGTGATGATGCACTGGCGGCCGACACGCAGCATTTCGTCGAGAATCCGGTCCGGATACTCCACCGCCTGCAGCGCCTGGGTCATGACCACTACGTCGAAGCTGTTGCTGGCAAAGTTGCCCAGGCCCTTGTCGAGGTCCTGTTCGATGACGTTGATGCCTTTGCGTACGCATTCGGTGATGTTGTCGGCATCGATCTCCAGGCCGTAGCCGCTGACCTGCTTGTGGTCGCGCAGCCAGGCCAGCAGTTCGCCGTTGCCGCAGCCCAGGTCGAGCACGCGGCTGCCGGCAGGGATCCAGTCCTGGATGATTTCTAGATCAGCTCGCATGGCAGCCTCAGAGTTCGATTCGGTTCATGTAGCTGGAGAAGGCTTGCAGATAGCGCGGGATCGGGATCAGGAAGGCGTCGTGGCCTTGCGGTGCGTCGATCTCCAGGTAGCAGACGTTCTTTTTTGCCGCCATCAGCGCATCCACCAGTTCCCGCGAGCGGGCCGGCGAGAAGCGCCAGTCGGTGGTGAACGACATCACGCAGAAATCCGCAATGACATTGGCGAAGGTCTTGGCGAGGTTGTCGTTATGGGCCGCCGCCGGGTCGAAGTAGTCCAGCGCCTTGGTCATCAGCAGGTAGGTGTTGGCATCGAAGCGCCCGGAAAACTCTTCACCCTGATATCGCAGATAGCTCTCGACCTGGAACTCGACGCTGTGAAAGTCGTAGTTGAGTTTTTCGCTCTTGAGCCCGCGGCCGAATTTCTCGCCCATGGAGTCATCCGACAGGTAGGTGATGTGCCCGACCATGCGCGCCAGCATCAGGCCGCGCTTGGGGATCACGCCCAGCTCCTGGAACGAACCGCCGTGGAACTCGGGGTCGGTGAGGATGGCCTGGCGTGCGACTTCGTTGAACGCGATGTTCTGCGCCGAGAGTTTGGGCGCGGAGGCGATCGCCAGGCAGTGACGCACGCGGGCCGGGTAGCTGATGGTCCACTGCAGCGCCTGCATGCCGCCTAGGCTGCCACCCACCACCGCGGCCCATTGGCGCACGCCCAGCAGGTCGGCCAGGCGCGCCTGGCTGTGGACCCAGTCTTCGACCGTGAGCACCGGGAAATCGGCGCCGAAGGGCTTGCCGGTGTCCGGATTGAGGCTGCTGGGGCCGGTGGAGCCGTTGCAGCCACCCAGGTTGTTGAGCGCCACGACGAAAAACCTGTTGGTGTCGATCGGCTTGCCCGGCCCGATGCAGCTGTCCCACCAACCCGGCTTGCGGTCTTCGGCAGAGTGGAAACCGGCCGCATGGTGATGGCCCGACAGCGCGTGGCAGATGAGCACGGCGTTGCTGGCCTCGGCGTTGAGCGTGCCATAGGTTTCGTAGATGAGGTCGTAGGCGGGCAGCGCACGGCCGCAGGCCAAGGCCAGGGGCTCGCTGAAATGAGCCAGCTGAGGTGTGACTAATCCGACGGAATCTTCGGGGAAGACAGTGGGCATCGACCCTGCTCTCGCATAAATGAGGCGTAAGTCTAAAGACCGCTGCCCTTAGCGGCAAGCGAAGCCATCAAGCTGCACAGGACTGGTTGACGGTGTAGCGAGGGGGCTTGCCCCCGATGGCGGTGTGCCAGGCCCAATGGCTGCGCCGGATACATCTGATCGGGGGCAAGCCCCCTCGCTACAGGGGTGTGGATATTTACACCAGCAACCGCAGGATCTCCGGCATGCCGGTCATGGCCGCCAGGTTGTTGATCACCAGCATGTCCAGCAGCTTGAGCACCATGAACGCCAGGATCGGCGAGATATCCAGGCCGCCAAGACTTGGCACGATACGGCGGAACGGTGCCAGCGCCGGTTCGCAGATCTGATTGACCAACTCGGCGCCGGGGTTGTGGCTGCCTTGTGCGACCCAGGAGAGGATCACGCTGATGATCATCGCCCAGAAGAAGATCTTCAGGAACAGCGCGGTCACGCCAATGATCGACCACACCAGCATCTGCACCGCCAGCGCGCCTGCCGAGGGCGCGAAGGGCGGGCCGAAGGTGCCGCCGGCCAGCAGGAAGGTAAAGCTCATCAGCAGGTACTGGACGATCAGTGCCAGCACCAGCGAGGACATGTCCAGGCCGAACAGGCTGGGGATCACCTTGCGCAGTGGACGCAGCAGGGGCTGGGTAGCGCGCACGATGAACTGGCTGAGCGGGTTGTAGAAGTCCGCCCGCACCAGTTGCAGGACGAAGCGCAGCAGGACCACCAGCAGATACAGGCTGCCGATGGTTTGCAGTACGTAGATTGCAGCGGTGTTCAATCCAATCATCATCGACTCCTCAGTTGCCCAACTGCTCGGCCAGCTCTGCCGAGCGGTGTGCGGCGGCGCCCAGCGCCTTTTCTACCAGCGCTTCGAAGCCATCGGCCTGGAAGGTCTTGATGGCGGCTTCGGTGGTGCCGGCCGGCGAGGTCACGCGGCGGCGCAGTTCGGCGGCATCGACATCGCTGTTGATGGCCATGTGCGCGGCGCCGAGGGCGGTCTGCAGGGTCAGCTTGGCTGCGGTCTCTTGCGGCAGACCGAGCTTGACGCCGGCGGCGGTCATGGCCTCGATCAGCAGGAAAAAATACGCCGGGCCGCTGCCGGATACCGCGGTCACGGCGTCCAGCTGCTGTTCTTCATCGAGCCACAGGGCCACACCGACGGCTGACAGCAGCTGTTCGGCCTGCTGGCGCTGTTCTGGCGTGACCAGATCAGTGGCGTACAGGCCGCTGACGCCCTGACGCACCAGCGCCGGGGTGTTGGGCATGCAGCGCACGATGGGCTGTTCGCCGAGCCAACGGGTCATGCTGGCGCAATTGATGCCGGCGGCCACGGAGACCACCAGTTGGCCAGGCTGCAGGTGCGGGCGCAGGCTTTCGCAAACGGCTTTCATCACCTGCGGCTTGACGGCGATCAGCACCACGTCCGCGCCGTCGATGGCCTGGGCGTTGTCGGCGAATGTTTCAATGCCGTGTTCGGCACTGATCCGCTCGCGGGTTTCGGCACCTGGGTCGCAGGCGCGGATCTGCGCGGCTTCGACGCCTTGGGCGCGCATGCCGCCAATCAGGCTGGCGGCCATGTTGCCGGCGCCAATAAAGGCAATACGAGTCTTGCTCATGACTGATCCTTGAAAAGAAGGGTGGAGCGCATCATCAGGGCTGACCATAGTCGCGGGCACCAAACAACGCGGTGCCGATGCGCACCCAGGTCGCGCCTTGGGCAACGGCGGATTCCAGGTCGTGGCTCATGCCCATGGAGAGGGTATCGAGCGGCAGATTCAGGTCTTGTTGCAGGCGCCGTACGGTGGCGAAGGCCGCGTCTTGTGCCGCGCGGTCCTCGGTGGGCTCGGGAATCGCCATCAGCCCGCGCAGGCGCAGGTTCGGCATTGCCGAGATGGCCGCGGCCAAGGCCGGCAGGTCGGCCGCGGTACAGCCGGACTTGCTCGCCTCGCCACTGACGTTCACCTGAATGCAGATATTCAGGGGCGCCAGGCCAGCGGGGCGCTGTTCGGACAGGCGTTGGGCAATTTTCAGGCGATCCACGGAGTGCACCCAGTCGAAGTGTTCGGCGATGGGCCGGGTCTTGTTTGACTGAATGGGGCCGATGAAATGCCAACTCAAGGGCAGGTCGCTCAATTGCGCCTGTTTCTCGAGGGCTTCCTGCAGATAATTTTCGCCAAAATCCTTGATGCCGGCGGCGTGGGCCTCACGCACAGCCACGGCGGGCTTGGTCTTGCTCACTGCCAGCAGGCCGACGGCGGCAGTTTCACGACCGGCTGCCTGAGCGGCTGCATTAATTCGCGCGCTTACCGATAAAACGTTGTCTGCTATCGTGGACATTGATTTTTGCCAGTGGATCCGAGGGTCTGCGGCATTCTACCTGCTTGTCCGTATTTGGGGAGTCTCATGGACATTACCGAGCTGTTGGCTTTCAGTGCGAAACAAGGTGCTTCCGACCTCCACCTGTCGGCCGGCCTGCCGCCGATGATCCGGGTGGATGGCGATGTGCGCCGCATCAACCTGCCGGCGCTGGACAAGAAGGCCGTCACCGACCTCATCTACGACATCATGAACGATCGCCAGCGCAAGGACTTCGAAGAGTTCATGGAGACTGACTTTTCCTTCGAGGTGCCTGGGGTCGCGCGTTTTCGGGTCAACGCATTCAACCAGAACCGCGGCGCCGGTGCGGTGTTCCGAACCATTCCGTCCAAGGTACTGAGCATGGAAGACCTGGGCATGGGGGATGTGTTTCGGCGTATTTCCGACGTCCCCCGTGGGCTAGTGCTGGTGACCGGCCCGACCGGCTCGGGCAAGTCCACCACGCTGGCGGCGATGATCGACTACCTCAACGCCAACAAGCATCACCACATTCTCACCGTGGAGGACCCGATCGAGTTTGTCCACGAGTCGAAGAAGTGCCTGGTCAACCAGCGTGAGGTGCACCGCGATACCCTCGGCTTCTCCAACGCCCTGCGCTCGGCGCTGCGCGAAGACCCGGACGTGATCCTGGTGGGCGAGATGCGTGACCTGGAGACCATTCGCCTGGCCCTGACGGCGGCGGAAACCGGTCACCTGGTGTTCGGCACCCTGCACACCACCTCGGCAGCGAAGACCATCGACCGGGTGGTCGACGTGTTCCCGGCCGAAGAGAAGTCCATGGTCCGCTCCATGCTGTCGGAATCGTTGCAGGCGGTGATTTCCCAGACTCTGCTGAAAAAGATCGGCGGCGGGCGAGTGGCGGCGCACGAAATCATGATTGGCACCCCGGCGATCCGCAACCTCATCCGCGAGGACAAGGTGGCACAGATGTATTCGGCGATTCAGACCGGCGGTTCGATCGGCATGCAGACGCTGGACGCTTGCTTGAAGGACCTGCTGAGCAAGGGGATCATCGCCCGTGAGAGTGCGCGGGAGAAGGCCAAGACGCCGGATAATTTCTGAACCTGTACTTCACATGTAGCGAGGGGGCTTGCCCCCGATAGGCCGTGACTGGCACACCGTTGGGGTGTCAGTCACGGCCTATCGGGGGCAAGCCCCCTCGCTACAGTGTTTCAGCGTTGGCTCAGGCGCAATACCGGGCCTTGTTTCTGCTTGGGCAGCACACGCTTGGCGACGACGTAATGCTCGTCCCAGTACGGCTTGTCGAGGGTGTCGATGGACACCGACTTGCCAGTACGTGGCGCATGGATGAAGCGGTCGTTGCCCAGGTAGATGGCAACGTGGTTGACCTGACGCCCTTCGATGTTGAAGAACAGCAGATCGCCCGGCTTCAAGTCCTTGCGATCGACCTTCTGGCCGTGCCCTTCAGCCATGGCGTTGGAGGTGCGCGGCAAATCCACCGAATGCACATCCTTGAACGCGTATTTGACCAGCCCGCTGCAGTCGAAACCTTTTTTCGGGTTGGTGCCACCGTAAACGTAGGGTGTACCCAGCATGTTCACGGCGCGGCTGAGAACTTCACTGCTCTGCTTGGTGGACATCTGCGCGGCGGTGTTACGGGCCGACACCAGCGAGTCGCTATGCTTGCCGCGACGGATTTGCGGACTCGGACCGTTCAACTGTGCGGAGAGCTCGGCCACCTTGGCGTCGATCGCTTCGTTGGCGGCTTGGGCATCGGCGGCCGCCTCGAGCTTGCGCAGCTCCTTGTCTTTCAAGCTGTTCCCGGTGTTGTTTTTCGCCAGGACAGGGGCCTTGTGCTTGGTATTGCGGGCTTCGGTCGGCGTCTTGTGCTTCGCGGCTGCCGATGGCTTGGCAGCTTTGCTGGCGGTTTCGTTCTTGGCGAGCTTGAGGTCGGGTTTGGTTTTCTCGTTCTTGGCCGTGTGACCGGCAGGTTCAGGAAGTCGTTGCTCACGGTTGGTGGCGTGGGCGGCCAGGGGCAATAATAGGCAGATGGTTAGCCATGTCTTGAAAAAAGGACGCATTCGGCAAGGCTCGTTTGGTTAGGCGCGAAACTTTATAACAGGTTTTTTTTCTGAATTAACCCCTTCATTCAGCGTCAAGCCTGGGTCAAAGACGTGCCATCACGGTGAAAAGGCCAACTGCGTGACCAGAGAGTCAGGTAAAACGCGGGTTTGACCGGGGTGTAAGGAAAAATGACCACACGTCGGGGCAGGACAAAAAAGTCACAGAAATATTGAAAAAATTTAACTATCAGCTGTCGAGAGGTCTCCCATGAGTAGCTATCGCTCCTACCCGGTCACCCAGGACACCCACAGCAAGCTGCTGGGTTACCTGTTGTGGATTTTCGGTTTTACCGGGGCCCACCGCTTCTATTACGGCAAGCCGGTGACCGGCACGATCTGGTTTTTCACCCTTGGCCTGCTCGGCATCGGCTGGATCATCGACTTCTTCCTGATCCCGTCCATGGACCGTGAAGCGGACCTGCGCTTTACCCCCGGCCCCACGGATTACAGCGTCGCCTGGTTGCTGCTGGCGTTTCTCGGGATATTCGGGGTGCACCGGATGTACCAGGGCAAATGGATCAGCGGGATCATCTATTTGCTCACGGGTGGATTGTTTTTTCTGGGGGTGTTGTATGACTTCTGGACGCTGAATGATCAGGTGTCGCTGAAAAACGCCCACGCCGCACGCTGACTCGCACTGCAAATGTAGCGAGGGGGCTTGCCCCCGATAGGCAGCTACTGTCACACCAGGGTGTGTCAGCGATAGCGTATCGGGGGCAAGCCCCCTCGCTACAGGGACGGCGGCGAATCAACCACCGTGGCTGATATGCCCGTCCACCAGCGTATAGCGCACGGCCCCGGGCAGGCAGTGGCCGAGGAACGGGCTGTTCTGGCCCTTCGACAACCACTGCTCGCCGGCCACGGTGGAGGCCGCCGGGTCGAACAGCACCAGGTCCGCCGCCGCCCCTACCTTCAATTCCCCGGCGGGCAGGCGCAAGGCCTTGGCCGGGCCGGCGCTGAGGCGCGTCAGCAGGGTCGGCAGGTCCAGCAGGCCGTCGGCCACCAGTGTCATTGCCAGTGGCAACAGCAACTCGACGCTGCTGATGCCCGGCTCGGTGGCGCCGAACGGCGCCAGCTTGGCATCCCGTTCGTGGGGCTGGTGATGGCTGGATATCGCCTGGATCACCCCAGCCTTCACTGCCTCGCGCAGGCCATCGCGGTCCTTGCGGGTCCGTAGCGGCGGTTGCACGTGGTACAAGCTGGAAAAGTCGATCAGCGCTTCGTCCGTGAGGATCAACTGATACAAAGCCACGTCAGCTGTGACCGGCAAGCCGCGCGCCTGGGCATCGGCAATCAACTGCACGCCGCGGGCGCTGGTCAGCTGGCTGAAGTGCGCCCGCACGCCGCTTTGCTCGACCAGCAACAGGTCCCGGGCCAGGGCCACGGTTTCGGCGGTTTCAGGAATCCCCGGCAGGCCGAGGAAGCTGGCGGTCGGGCCTTCGTGGGCGAGGCCGCCCTGGGCCAGATCGCGGTCCTGAGAATGGAAGATCACGGTCAGGTCGAAGGTGGCTGCATATTCCAGCGCCCGGCACAGCGTGCGGGTGTTGTGAAAGCTCTGCAGGCCGTTGCCGAAGGCGATGCAGCCGGCGTCCCGCAGAGCCACCAGTTCGGCCAGTTGCTCGCCCTCCAGGCCCTTGCTCAGCGCGCCGATGGGGAACACCTTGCAGTGCCCCGCCTCACGCGCGCGATCGAGGATCAGCTCCGTCACCGCCGAGGTGTCCAGCACCGGGCGCGTCTGCGGTGGGCAGCACAGGCTGGTCACGCCACCGGCGGCGGCCGCCCGGGTTTCGCTGGCGATGGTGCCCTTGCGGCTGTAGCCCGGCTCGCGCAGGGCGACGCTGAGGTCGACCAGGCCGGGAGCGGCCACCAGGCCGTTGGCGTCGAGCTGCTGGCTGGCGTTGAAGCCGGCCGGTGCGGCGCCGATGGCGACTATCTTGCCTTCGCTGATGTGCAGGTCACTGATGCTGTCCAGGCCGCTGGTAGGGTCGATGACACGGGCCCCGAGAATGCTGAGACTCACTGGACGTTCTCCTGCTCGAATTGACGCTGGGCGGTTTGCCCGCTCATGGCCATGGACAGCACCGCCATGCGCACGGCGATGCCATAGGTGACCTGATTGAGAATGACCGAATGGGGACCGTCGGCCACCGCCGATTCGATCTCGACGCCGCGGTTGATCGGCCCCGGGTGCATGACGATGGCATCGGGCTTGGCCCCGGCCAGACGCGCGGTGGTCAGGCCGAACAGGCGGTAGAACTCGCCTTCGCTGGGCAGCAGACCGCCCTGCATGCGCTCGCGCTGCAGCCGCAGCATGATCACCACGTCGACGTCCTTGAGGCCTTCCTCGAGGTTGGTGTAGACCTTGACGCCGTACTGCTCGACACCGATCGGCAGCAGGGTCTTGGGCGCGACCACACGGATGTCCGGGCAGCCCAGCGCCTTGAGCGCGAGCATGTTGGAGCGCGCAACCCGCGAATGCAGGATATCGCCGACGATGGCCACCGACAGGTTCTCGAAACTGCCTTTGTGGCGGCGAATGGTGAGCATGTCCAGCATGCCCTGGGTCGGGTGCGAATGGCGACCGTCGCCGCCGTTGATGATGGCCACCTCCGGGCACACATGCTCGGCGATGAAGTGCGCGGCGCCGGAATCGCCATGGCGCACCACGAACATGTCGGCGGCCATAGCTTCGAGGTTGCGCAGGGTATCGAACAGCGTCTCGCCCTTGCTGGTCGATGAGGTCGACACGTTAAGGGTGATGACGTCGGCCGAAAGCCGCTGGGCGGCCAGTTCAAAAGTGGTGCGGGTGCGCGTGGAGTTCTCGAAGAACACGTTGCACACCGTCTTGCCGCGCAGCAGCGGGACCTTCTTGACCGCCCGCGCGCCGACTTCGAGGAACGAGTCGGCGGTGTCGAGGATTTCGGTCAGCAGGGCCTTGGGCAAGCCGTCGAGCGAAAGAAAATGCCGCAGCTGACCGTGGTCGTTGAGCTGCAGCGGGCGCTTGGCGTCAATGGGCGTCATCGCGAGGGGACCCTTAAAGGCTGGAGGCGGAGGCGAGGTCCTGGCGCTCGAGGGCGAGCGGTGAGGGGCCGGACAATTTTACCCGTTCGTGGGCGCCCAGCGACAGTGTCGCGCCGACGATATTGGGGCGGATGGGCAGTTCGCCGGCATCGAGGTCGAGCAACGACACCAGGGTCACGCTGGCCGGGCGGCCGTAATCGAACAGTTCGTTGAGCGCCGCGCGGATGGTGCGCCCGCTCATCAGCACGTCATCGATCAGCACCAGGTGCTGGCCTTCGATCTCGAACGGCAGTTCCGAAGGGCGTACTTGCGGGTGCAGGCCGTTCTGACTGAAGTCGTCGCGGTAGAACGACACGTCGAGGGTGCCCAGCTGCGCCTCGCTGTGCAGTTCGGCCAGCAGCGCCTGGGCCACCCAGACACCGCCGGTGCGGATGCCGATGTAGCGCGGTTCGCTGATCTCGCGCCTGGCCAGGTGGGCCTGCAGGTCGATGGCCATCTGACGGATCAGATCGGCAGGGTTGGGAAGGCTCATGGGGGCTCCTGGAAAGCGCCGGGCGTCGAGTCACGCCGGGCTGGAAGTCTTCAAACCCGAGTCTTGCAATCCGGGTTCAAGCGTCGAATTGATCGGCGTTGGCCTCGAGCCAGCCCTGCAACAGCAGCGCGGCGGCGATGGCGTCCACCGGGTTGTCGCGGTAACTGCCGCGCTGGCTGCCGCGGGCCATGCGTTCGCCCTTGGCTTCGAAGGTGGTCAGGCGTTCATCGTGGGTGTGCACGGGGATGTTGTAGCGGCCGTTGATGCGGCGGCCGAACTTTTCGGCGCGCTCGCTCATCTCGCTGGGGCTGCCGTCCATGTTCAGGGGCAGGCCGACGACGACGGCGTCGGGCTTCCATTCCTTGATCAGCGCTTCGACCTGATTCCAGTCCGGTACGCCATTCTGCGCCTTGAGGGTGCACAGTTCGCGGGCCTGACCGGTGATCACCTGGCCGACGGCGACGCCGATCTGTTTGGTGCCATAGTCGAAGCCCAATAGCAGGCGAATAGCCATCAGGCGTGCCCCGCCTGTGAGGTCAGCAGGCTGAGGTTGATCCCCAGGCTGTGCGCCGCTGCATCCAGGCGCAACTCGCTGGCGGTGCCGAACAGGATGTCGGCGTCGAACGGGCAGGTCAGCCAGGCATTGTCGGCCAGCTCGGCTTCCAGCTGCCCGGCTTCCCAGCCGGCATAACCGAGGGTGATCAGGCTTTGCTGGGGGCCGACGCCGTCGGCGATGGCGAACAGCACGTCCTGAGAGGTCGACAGCGCGATATCACCCAGGTCGACGGTGGCCTGGTATTTGGGCCCTAGGCTGTGTAACACGAAGCCGCGGTCGGTCTGCACCGGGCCGCCCATATAGATAGGCACGTACTGGCAGCTCACCGGGGGATCGATTTCCGGCCGCAGCTGCTCGAGGATGTCCGCCAGATTCAGCGACTGCGGACGATTGATCACCAGGCCCATGGCGCCATTGGCGCTGTGCTCGACGATGTAGGTCAAGGTATGGGCAAAGTTCGAGTCGGCCATGTGCGGCATGGCGATCAGGAACTGATGCTTGAGGTAGCTGGGTTCGACTTTTTTCATGGCATGTAGTGTGGCGTTGACCAGTCCACCTGACAAGCTGGCAGATGCGTCAGCCGCTGAGGCTTTCAGTTGCTGGAAAGACGATCGCCTTTGGCGAAACGCCAGGTACGTATGATTTCGAGCCGGTCGACGTCGGAAAGGTCCCCTGTGAACGGTTGAAAAGGCGCGGCCAGGCGCACGATGCGCTGGGCCGCCTGATCCAGCAGGGGTTGCCCGGATGACTCCAGCACCAGCACTTCATACAACGAGCCGTCGCTGTTGATCGAGACCATCAGCCGCAGGCTGCCGTAGATCTGCTGGCGACGTGCCTCTTCAGGGTAGTTGAGGTTGCCGATGCGCTCGACCTTCTTGCGCCATTCGTCTTTATACCAGGCGCCTTTGTCATGCATGGTCGAGGCGGCGCTCAGGCGGTGGATGCGCGGGCGCTTGGCGTAGGCCTGCTGCTCCTGAGCCAGTTGGGCCTCGAGGCTGGCGATCTCGCTGGACTGCTCGGTGTTGTCGAAATCCGGGGTGTTGGTCTTCGGTGTGTCCCGGGTTTTGACCGGGTCGGGCCGCGCTTCGGTCTTCTGTGGCTGCGGCGCGCGAGTGGCCACGGCCTTGCGGGTCTGCGGCGTATCCGGGTTGACCAGCGGCTTGGGGGCGGGCGGCGGCGTGACCTTGTTGATGTTCTCGTCCTGGAAGGGCGCGATCTCGGTGGTCTTGGGCAGTGCCTTGGTGTCCAGCGTGCCGCTGCCTTCCTGGTTGTCCTGGGCAAGGAAGTCGGCCTTGTCCGGCGCCTTGGCGCTCTTGAATGGCGCCAGGGTGATTTCCAGCGTGCGGGAAATCTCGCTCGGCGGGGTGACGGCAAAGCTCACGCCGAGGATCACCGCCACGTGCAGCAAGGCCGCCACCACCAGAGTGAACCCCAGTCGGTCGGCCGGCCGCACGCGCGAACGCGGGGCCTTGGCTGGCACGGGTGGAGGATCGGCGGGTAGCGTTACAGCGCGTTTCATCGGTTATCCATCATATCGGGACGCCTTTGCAAGCAAAGGCGATTGCGCCGATTACTCTGTAGCGAGGGGGCTTGCCCCCGATTAGTTCGGTCAGACGCATTGAGAATGCCAACACAATTATCGGGGGCAAGCCCCCTCGCTACAGGGTGGGCGGTGGAGCAATACTCAACGAGCCTTGAGCTTCTGATCAATGGCATCCATCAACTGCACACCAATACGCGTGCCGAAGGCATTGTCGATCTCGCGGATGCAGGTCGGGCTGGTGACGTTGATTTCGGTCAGGTGCTCGCCGATCACGTCCAGGCCGACGAACAGCAGCCCCTTCTCGCGCAACGTCGGGCCGACCTGGGCGGCGATCCAACGATCGCGCTCGGTCAGCGGACGCGCTTCGCCACGACCACCGGCGGCCAGGTTGCCGCGGGTTTCGCCAGCGGCGGGGATGCGCGCCAGGCAATAGTCGACCGGCTCGCCGTCGATCATCAGGATGCGCTTGTCGCCGTCCTTGATCGCCGGCAGGTAGGCCTGGCCCATGATCTGCTGGGCGCCGTTGACGGTCAGGGTCTCGAGGATCACCGAGAGGTTCGGGTCGCCCGGGCGATGACGGAAGATCGAAGTGCCGCCCATGCCGTCCAGCGGCTTGAGGATCACGTCGCCATGCTTGGCCACGAACTCGCGCAGGATGTCCGGGCGGCGGCTGACCACGGTGGGCGGCGTGCACTGCGGGAACAACGTGGCGAACAGCTTCTCGTTGCAGTCACGCAGGCTCTGCGGGCGATTGACCACCAGCACGCCTTCGCGCTCGGCCTGTTCGAGCAGGTAGGTGGAGTAGACGAATTCGAGATCGAAGGGCGGGTCCTTGCGCATCAGGATGACGTCGAGGTCGGCCAGCGGCGCGTCGAATTCGGACTCGAACTCGAACCATTTCTCCGGGTTGGCGAACACTTTCAGCGGGCGCATGCGCGCGCGGGCCTGGCCGTCGCCCTGATAGAGGTCCTGGATTTCCATGTGGAACAGCTCCCAGCCGCGCTCCTGGGCGGCCAGCAGCATGGCCAGCGAGCTGTCCTTCTTGTAGGAGATCTCGGCGATCGGGTCCATGACAATTCCGAGGCGAACGCTCATGGGTAATTCCTCTTGTCGGCAATGCCTGAATGGGGCGTGAAAAGTGGCGTCAGGGTGGCGCTGACGGCCGCTGCGGTCAAGGGAAAACCGCAGGCCGGCGTGGTTGATGGAATGCCTTCCCCGAGTGTGTTAAAAATGCGGGCAATACACACAGGCCCCTTGTGGACGCGGGTCCACGTCCCGGCCTGGCTTGCCAGCACGCTGGCCATCACCGTCGAGCACTCATGGAACAGCATCAGGGCACCTTGAATCCGGGCGTTAAGGTCATGGTGATCGATGACTCCAAGACCATCCGCCGTTCTGCGCAGGCGCTGCTCAAGGATACGGGGGTAGAGGTCATCACTGCGGTGGACGGCTTCGACGCCTTGGCCAAGATCATCGATAATGCCGTGCATATCATTTTCGTCGACGTCATGATGCCGCGCCTCGACGGCTACCAGACCTGCGCCCTGATCAAGCACCACAGCGCCTTGATGGCCACACCGGTGGTGATGCTGTCGTCCCGCGACGGGGTGTTCGACAAGGCCCGGGGGCGCAGCGTCGGCTCCGAGCAGTTTCTGACCAAGCCTTTCAGCAAGGAAACCCTGCTGGGTGCGATCCAGGCGCACGTGCCGGGATTCACCGTGGCAACGCAACGTACACTTTGACAACGGCTCTCGTATGGGGCTGAACGCGTCATGACGTCTTATCAAGTATGGGGAACAGCATGGCTCGAATTCTGATCGTCGATGACTCGCCGACCGAGATGTACAAACTCACCAGCATCCTGGAAAGGCACGGTCACACCGTGCTCAAGGCCGAGAACGGCGCCGATGGCGTGGCCCTGGCCCGTCAGGAAAAACCCGACGCGGTGCTGATGGACATCGTCATGCCCGGCCTCAACGGTTTCCAGGCGACCCGGCAACTGACCAAGGACGCTGACACCGCGCACATCCCGGTGATCATCATCACCACCAAGGACCAGGAGACCGACAAGGTCTGGGGCACCCGCCAGGGCGCCCGCGACTACCTGACCAAGCCGGTCGAGGAAGACAGCCTGATCGCGACGTTGAATCGCGTCCTGGCGGGCTGATCGGGGTTGAGGGTGCAAGCGCGTACGGCGTTCGACCTGCTGCTGGCCATCGATCAGCGTTGCCGTGTGCATGCCGCCGGGTTGCCATCCCAGGACGCGCCCGCGCGAACCTGGAGCGGCATCGGTTTCCGTCTGGCCGGGCACTGGCTGGTGGCGCCCATGCAGGACATCGCCGAGGTGCTGCGCGAGCCGCAGTTCACCCGCCTGCCAGGGGTCAAGCCGTGGGTACTGGGCATGACCAACCTGCGCGGCCGCTTGCTGCCGGTCATGGACCTCTGCGGTCTGCTCGACGTCGAGCCCTCCGGTGCGCGCCAGCGGCGGGTGCTGGTGGTCGACCACGCCGAGGTGTTCGCCGGCCTGGTGGTCGATGAGGTCCTGGGCCTGCAGCACTTCCCCCGCGAGAGCCTCGAGCCGTCGGCGCCCCTGCAGATCCGCGCGGCCATGGCGCCGTTCGTGCAGGGGCATTTTCAGCGTGAACAGGTGTGGAGCATCTTCAGCCTCCAGGCCTTGGTGCAGTCTGTGGAGTTTCGTGATGTCGCGCTTTGAGCTGATCGCCAGTCCTCGCCGCCGGAGGTTGCAATGATGGCCGCCGTGACCGGTAACTCGCTTCAAGGCTCGCGCAGCAGTGCGCAGATCGCCGGGCTGTTCGTGGCCCTGATCATTTTCATCATGTTGCTGTTCGCCAACTTCGCCTACCTCAACACCCAGTCCAATTACGACAAACAGTACATCGGCCACGCTGGTGAGCTGCGGGTGCTGTCCCAGCGCATCGCCAAGAACGCCGGGGAAGCGGCGGCGGGCAAGGGCGATGCGTTCAAGCAACTGGGCGACGCGCGCAACGAGTTCGATCGGCGCTGGGGCTATCTGAAAGAAGGCGACAAACGCACCGGTCTGCCCTCGGCGCCCCCGGAAGTGCACGAGGAGATGAAAACCGTCCAGCATGACTGGGAGAACCTGCGCAAGAACACTGACGCCATCCTCGCCAGCGAGCAGACGGTGCTGTCGCTGCATCAGGTCGCCGCGACCCTGGCCGAAACCGTGCCGCAGTTGCAACGCGAATCCGAGCGCGTGGTGGAAATCCTCCTGCAGCGCGGAGCACCGGCCAGTCAGGTCGCGTTGGCGCAGCGCCAGTCACTGCTGGCCGAACGCATCCTCGGCTCGGTCAACACCGTGCTCGGCGGCGACGAGAACGCCGCCCAGGCCGCGGAGTCCTTCGGCCGCGACGCCACACGTTTCGGCGTGGTGCTCAACGGCATGCTCAATGGCAATATCGGCCAGCGCATCGCCCAGGTGCAGGATGCCGATGCCCGTGCGCGGCTGCAGGAAATCTCCGAACTGTTCGAATTCATCTCCGGGTCCGTGGATGAAATCCTCGCCACGTCCCCCGAGCTGTTCAAGGTGCGGGTGGCCGCCAACAACATCTTTACCCAGTCCCAGACCCTGCTGGACGAAGCCTCGCGTCTGGCCACCGGCTTCGAGCACCTGGCCGGGCGCCGTTCGCTGGACACCATCGGCGGCTACATCCTCGGCCTGCTGGCCCTGCTGTCGATCATCTTCATCGGCCTGGTGATGGTGCGCGAAACCAACCGCCAGCTGCGCGAAACGGCGCAGAAGAACGAACGCAACCAGACCGCGATCATGCGTTTGCTCGATGAGATAGAAGACCTGGCCGACGGCGACCTGACCGTGACCGCCTCGGTCACCGAGGACTTCACCGGCACCATCGCCGACTCGATCAATTACTCCATCGATCAGCTGCGCGATTTGGTGGCGACCATCAACCACATCGCCGAATCGGTCGCCAGCGCCGTGCAGGACACCCAGACTACCGCCAAGCAGTTGGCCAAGGCCTCCGAGCACCAGGCCACGCAAATCACCGATGCCTCCATGGCCATCAGCGACATGGCGCAGTCCATCGATCACGTGTCCACTAACGCCTACGAGTCGGCCAAGGTCGCCGAGCGCTCGGTGGCAATCGCCAACAAGGGCAACGAGGTGGTGCACAACACCATCCACGGCATGGACAACATTCGTGAGCAAATCCAGGACACCTCCAAACGGATCAAGCGTCTGGGCGAGTCTTCCCAGGAAATCGGCGACATCGTCAACCTGATCGACGACATTGCCGACCAGACCAACATTCTGGCGCTCAACGCTGCCATTCAGGCATCCATGGCCGGAGAGGCCGGGCGCGGCTTTGCGGTGGTCGCCGACGAGGTGCAACGGCTGGCCGAGCGTTCGTCCTCGGCGACGCGGCAGATCGAGACGCTGGTGCGGGCGATCCAGGCCGACACCAACGAAGCGGTGATCTCCATGGAACAGACCACCGCCGAGGTGGTGCGCGGTGCGCGTCTGGCGCAAGATGCCGGGGTGGCGCTGGAAGAAATCGAGAACGTCTCCCAGGACCTCGCCGCCTTGATCCAGGGCATCTCCAACGCCGCGCAGCAGCAGACGTCCTCGGCCGGGCAGATATCCCATACCATGGCGGTGATCCAGCAGATCACCAGCCAGACCTCGGCGGATTCCACCACCACCGCCGAAAGCATCGGCAATCTGGCCCGCATGGCCAGCGAGATGCGCCGTTCGGTCTCGGGTTTCACTTTGCCGCCGTCCTCCGATGCACGTTGATCCTGACGTGTCGATCGTGCAAAGCAGGCCGGCGCTGAACTTTGATCGGAGTCGTTATGGTTGATCGGCAGGATGACGGCACCGCGCCTTTGCTCAGGGGCGCCATGGCCGAATCGCTGAAACAGGCCAGTCAGGCCCTGCTGGGCCCGCAACTGCCGCCGCTGGCAGGCCCGGACCGCGATGCCTTGCGCTCGGTGGTCAGCGCCGTGTGCGACGAACTGCGCCACAGCAAGCAGCGCCTCGATGAGTTCGTGCAGGGCGATCGCCAGCACCTCGACGCGTTGAACGGCTTGCTGCCGGCCTTGCGTCAGGTTGCCGACACCTTGGCGGTGCTGGGTTTCGGTCAGCCGCGCAAGGTCATCATCGATCAGGTCGCGGTGATTCAGGGCCTCAGCCAAGGGCAGCGCGAGCCCAATGATGCAGTGCTGATGGATGTGGCCGGAGCGCTGTTGTATGTCGAGGCGACCCTGGCCGGCATGGTCGGCGCCACCGAGGGCGGCGAGCGCGAGTTGCCGGGGTCGGAGTCGGCGGAGCAGGGCCCGGACATGCTGCAGATCCACCGCGTGGTGCTGATCGAATCCCGCGCCTGCCTGCAAGAGGCGCTGGACCTGATCGACGATTGTCTCGACAGCGGCCCGTCTTCGGAACCCGGCTTCGAGCACAGCCCCGAGCCGCACCAGGCCCTGCACGCCGTGCCGCAACTGCTCGATCAGGTCCGTGGCGCGCTGCAAATGATCGGCCTGCAACGTGCCGCCGATCTGCTGCGCCGCTGCCGTACCCACGCCCTGCAGCACTGGCAAGGTGGAACGGGCTTGAGCCAGGACCCGCACGTCGAAGCGCTGGCCTCGGCGCTGACGGCGATCGATTTTTATCTCGGCCGGCGCGTGGACAATCCGCAATCGCCGGTGGATACCGCCTTGGGCGTCGCCGAGGAGAACCTGGCGCGCCTCACTCTGCTGTCGATGCCCGTCCAGGTCGTGGAGCCCGCAAGCCTGCCCGAGGTCACGCCCGAGCCCGCGGCGATGGCGGTGTCGCGCGCAGCGGACATCGATCCTATCGACGAAGAATTGCGCGCCATCTTCCTCGAAGAGGCGGCGGAACTCAGCGCCCAGGCCCGCGACAGCCTGGCTGAATGGCGTCAGGACCCGATCGCCCATGGCGCTGCCTTGATCGATCTGCGCCGCGCCCTGCATACCCTCAAGGGCAGTGGGCGGATGGTCGCGGCCAGCGTCGCCAGCGAGATGTGCTGGGCCGCCGAGCAACTGCTCAACCGCATTGTCGACCACTGCGTCGAGCCCGGGCCGGCAGTGTTCCAGGCCATCGAGCAGGTGCTGGCGCAGTTGCCGGCGCTGCTCGACGATTTCGCCCACGACACCCAGCGCCACCACCCCGCCGTCGAGCCGCTGGCGCAGCGGCTGGTGGCCCTGACCGAGGGCCGATTGGCGCCGGACAGCGCCCTCGAAGCCATCGCCCTCAGTGCCGCCGGGGTATTCGACGCCGATGGCTTCGACCGGCAGTTGCTGGAGATCTTCCGCCACGAGGCCATGACCCACCTCGCCACCCTTGAGGGCTTTCTGCGCACCGCGGCCGACAGTGGCTCGCTTCCGGTCAGCGATGCCGCTCAGCGGGCGGTGCATACCCTCAAGGGCAGCGCGTGGATGGCCGGCGTGCTGCCGATCGCCGCGCTGGCCACCGCTATGGACCGCATGGTGCGCGAGTTCAAGAGCCATCGCTGGGCCATCGAGGCCCCGCAGGTGCAGCTCTTGCGTCGGGTGCTCGACGCCTTCAAGGCCAGTATCCAGCGCTTGCCGGCCGAGCCGCTGGCGGTCCTCGAGGGGGCTGAGGCGTTGATTGGCGAATTCGTCCAGCAAGTGGTGGCGCGTGGCAAGCGGGGCGAGCAGGGCAGCGAGGCGCCGCAGCGGGCGCGCCGTGAGCCGCAGCTGGTCAGTCGTTTTCTCGAACAAGGCATGGATATTCTGCTGGAGGCCGAACACCGCCTCGAGCACTGGCAGCAGCATCCCGCCCAGCGTGAGGACTTGACCGCTCTGCTGGACGAATTAACCACCCTGGGGCAGGGCGCGCACCTGGCCGATCTGCTGGAAATGGACGAGTTGTGCGAGGCGTTGCTGGATCTCTACGGCGCCGTCGAGGAGAGCAGCGTGGCTGTCAGTGCGGGCTTCTTCGCCGCCGCGCGGCAGGCCCAGGAGGCGCTGATCAATATGCTCGACCAGGTGGCTGCTGGCCAGGAGATCGATCCGCAGCCGGAGCAGATCGCTACTTTGCGCGAATGGCTCGAGAGCGGCTTGGCGCCGGATGCAACCGGGCTGGTCGAGCACGGCACGGGGCGCGTTACCGAGCTCTCCAGCGCCATCGATGCCTTGTCACCGGACGCTGTGGTGAGGGGGCTTGCTCCCGAGAGGCCACAACTGACACACAGCGGTGAACCAGCCCCTGCCTATCGGGGGCAAGCCCCCTCGCTACAAGGTACCGCCGAGCTGGACGAAGTCGCCCAGCTGTTCCTCGAAGAAGCCCGGGACATCCTCGTCAGCGCCGATCAGGCGCTGCAGCGCTGGCTGGCCGAGCCCGACAACGTCGCGCCATTGACGGCCCTGCGCCACGACTTGGAAACCCTCGACGGCGGCGCCCAGATGGCCGAAGTCGCCCCGATCAGTGCCTTGGCCGAAGCCTTGCTGCCTCTTTATCTCGGCTTGCAGGACAAACGCCTGCAAGCCGATGAGCGCCTGGGCGCGCTGCTGTCCGAAGCTCATGCAACTCTTGCCTCGCTGTTGCGCCAATATCAGGCGGGCGCGGCGCTGAGCGATGCGCAAGCGCTGGTCTCGGCGCTCGCGGCCTGGCGTCAGGGCGCCGCCAGCGCCATCAGCGAAAGCTTGCAGAACGCCAGCCGCCAGGCCGCGCTGGAAACACCGGACCCGGACAACGAGCTGCTGGAAATTTTTCTCGAAGAGGCCAGCGATATCCTCGAGAGCGCCGGTGAGGCACTGCTGCGCTGGCGTGGCGAACCGCAAAACAGCCTCGAGGTGGAAAACCTTCTGCGCGACCTGCACACCCTCAAGGGCGGCGCGCGCATGGTCGAGATCGCCGCCATCGGCGATCTTACCCACGAGCTGGAATTCCTCTACGAAAGCGTCTCGGCCGGCACCCTGCAGCCCGGCGCTGCGCTGTTCACCCTGCTGCAGAAAGGCCAGGACCGCCTGGCGCAGATGCTCGATCTGGTGCGCAGCGGCCAGCCGGTGCCCCAGGCAAGCACCCTGATCGACGCCATTCGCACCTTCAGCAGCCCGCCCGAGCCCGTTGCGCCGCCGGTTGCCGTGCCCCCGCTGGCGGGCACGCCTGAAGGCATCGCCAGCGGTCCGGAGCGCGGTCAGGCCGATATGGTCAAGGTGCCCGCCGAGGTGCTCGACACCCTCGGCAACCTGGCGGGGGAAGCGTCGATCATTCGCAGTCGCATCGAGCAGCAGGTCAACGACGGCCAAAGCGCGCTGCTGGAAATGGACATCACCCTGGAACGCATGCGCGAGCAGTTGCGCCGCCTCGATACCGAAGCCCAGGCGCGGGTGCTCAGCCGCCGCGCCAGCGAGCCGGATTGTCAGGGCTACGAAGACTTCGATCCGCTGGAAATGGACCGCCATTCCCAGTTACAGCAGCTGTCGCGTTCGTTGTTCGAGGCGGCCTCCGACCTGTCCGAACTCCGGGATACCCTCAGCGCCCGCGCTCATGACGCGCAGACGCTGCTGGGCCATCAGGCGCGGGTCAACACCGATCTGCAGGAAGGCCTGATGCGCACTCGCATGGTGCCGTTCGGCCGGCTGCTGCCGCGCTTGCAGCGGATCGTCCGGCAGGTGGCGGACGAGCTGGGCAAACAGGTGGAATTCGATATCGGCAACCCCGATGGCGAGATGGACCGCAGCGTTCTCGAACGGATGATCGCGCCGCTGGAGCACATGCTGCGCAATGCCGTCGACCACGGCCTGGAGTCCACCGAGGCCCGTGTGGCGGCGGGCAAGCCGGCGCAGGGGCGGATCAGCCTGAACCTGGTGCACGAAGGCAGCGAAGTAGTGCTCGAAATGAGCGACGACGGTGCCGGCGTGCCGCTGGCTGCGGTGCGTCACAAGGCGATCAAGCGCGGCCTGCTGGACCCGGCCAGCGATGTCAGCGATCACGACATCCTGCAGTTCATCCTGCAGCCGGGGTTTTCCACGGCGGCCAAGGTCACGCAGATTTCCGGGCGCGGGCTGGGCATGGACGTGGTCCATGAAGAGGTCAAGCAGCTCGGCGGCTCCATGACCATCCACTCCAGCACCGGCAGCGGCGCGACCTTCCGGATTCGGCTGCCGTTCAGCGTGTCGGTCAACCGTGCCTTGATGGTCCAGTGTGCCGACGAGCTGTATGCCGTGCCCCTCAACACCATCGAAGGTATCGTGCGCGTGCCGCCGGCCGAGCTGGCGGCGCGTTACAAGGCCGCGGATCCGCACTATGTGTACGGCGGCCAGGATTTCGAACTGCGTTATCTGGGCGATCTGCTGCATTGCGCTCAGCGCCCAGCGCTGCTGGGGCAGACGGTGCCGGTACCGTTGTTGCTGATTCGCTCCCACGATCATCAGGTGGCCGTGCAGGTGGATGCCTTGGCCGGTTCGCGGGAGATCGTGGTCAAGAGCCTCGGCATACAGATGGCGGCGGTGCAGGGGCTGTCCGGCGCGACCATTCAGGGGGACGGGCGCGTGATATTGATCCTCGATCTGCTGGCGCAGATTCGTGCGCATCAAGCGCGGCAGATCCATGGTGCGTTGCACAGCGACGAGCGCTTTTACGGGGCCGCCGAGCAGGCCGTGCCGAGGCCGCTGCTGGTGATGGTGGTGGACGACTCTGTCACGGTGCGCAAGGTCACCAGCCGCTTGCTCGAACGCCAGGGCATGCAGGTGCTCACGGCCCGCGACGGGGTCGAGGCGCTGGCCCTGTTGCGCGAGCAGCGGCCGGACGTGTTGCTGCTGGACATCGAAATGCCGCGTATGGACGGCTTCGAAGTGGCCACGCAGATTCGCCGCGACCCGCGTCTGCTCGACCTGCCGATCATCATGATCACCTCGCGCACCGGCGCCAAGCACCGCGACCGCGCCTTGGCGATCGGCGTCAACGACTACCTCGGCAAGCCCTATCAGGAGGCGCAGTTGCTCGACAGCATCGCTCAGTGGAGTGGTCAGCATGCCTGACTTCACCAGCGCGCCGCGCACCACCTTGACCACGCTGATGCTGCCGTTGGCCGACCGCAGCCTGGTGCTGCCCAATGTGGCCGTGGCCGAATTGATCGACTATCAGCTGCGCCAGCCGGTGCAGGGCGCGCCGGTGTGGCACCTGGGGATGATCGTCTGGCGCGAGCTGCAGATTCCGCTGGTGAGCTTCGAGGCCGCCTGCGGTGCCCCCGTGGTGGTCGGCGAGGACGCACGCATCGTGGTGCTCAATTGCCTGAGCGACGGGCCGCTGCAGTTCATGGCGATCCTGATCCAGGGCGTGCCACGCTCCTGCAAGGTCGACAGCCAATTGAGCTATGTCGATGTGCCGCTGGCCGAGCTGGAGCTGGCGGCGGTGCAGATCAGCGACCGGGTGGCGAAGATTCCGGACTTGGATGGCCTGGAGCGGTTGTTGTTGAGTTATTGAAAGCTGTGGTGGAAGTGATGCCCGCGAAGAGGCCGGTTCAGGCGCCGTGACATTTGCACCATCAGATTTTTTTCACATCGGCTGTGTAGCATAGGGCCTGAATTTTTGGCCATGGAGATTCAACTGCATGTATCACGGCGAAAAACTCAACGCCTGGACTCATCTGGTCGGCGCAGTGGCAGCGAGCGTCGGCGCCATCTGGCTATTGGTACTGGCCAGCCTGCAAGGCAATCCCTGGAAGATCGTCAGTGTGGCCATCTATGGCGTCACCCTGATGGTGCTCTACAGCGTTTCCACCGTGTATCACAGCGTCCGCGGGCGGGCCAAGGTGGTGATGCAAAAGCTCGATCACCTGTCCATTTACCTGTTGATCGCCGGCAGCTATACGCCGTTCTGCCTGGTGAGCTTGCGCGGGCCTTGGGGCTGGAGCCTGTTCGGAGTGGTCTGGGGGCTGGCGGTGATCGGCATGCTGCAGGAGATCAAGCCGCGCAGTGAAGCGCGGATCCTGTCCATCGTCATCTATGCGGTGATGGGCTGGATCGTGCTGGTGGCGGTCAAGCCGCTGCTGGCGACGCTGGGCGTGGCGGGGTTCGCCTGGCTGGCGGGGGGCGGGGTGTTTTACACCCTGGGCATCATCTTTTTCGCCCTGGATCATCGTCTGCGTCACGCTCATGGCATCTGGCATTTGTTTGTCATCGCCGGGAGCGTGCTGCACTTTATCGCGGTGTTTTTCTATGTGATCTGACCCCTGTAGCGAGGGGGCTCGCCGCCCAAAGAGGTATCAGTCCACAGATCTGCGGCGGCTGTACTTTTTTCGGGGGCAAGCCCCCTCGCTACGGGGTTCCTAGAAGTCGCCCCACAGCTGCTGGGCGACTGCCAGCGCAACTACGGGCGCGGTTTCGGTGCGCAGTACCCGCGGGCCGAGGCGTGCCGAGTGGAAGCCGCTACGCTGGGCCTGCTCGACTTCCGCGTCGGACAGCCCACCTTCCGGGCCGATCAGAAACGCCAGACTGGCAGGCGCCGGGTGGCGGGTCAGCGGTTCGGCCACCGGATGCAGCACCAGCTTGAGCGCCGCGTCGCTGGCGGCCAGCCAATCGGCCAACAGTTGCGGTGGATGAATGACCGGTACGGTGGAGCGGCCGCATTGCTCGCAGGCGCTGACCGCGATCTGCCGCCAATGCAGCAGGCGTTTATCGGCGCGCTCGTCCTTGAGGCGCACCTCGCAACGTTCACTGACGATCGGCGTGATCGCGTCGACGCCCAGCTCGGTGGCTTTCTGAATCGCCCAGTCCATGCGCTCGCCGCGTGAAAGGCCCTGGCCCAGGTGGATGGACAGGGATGAAGCCGGCTGGCCGGCGACGGCCTGATCCAGGCGCACGCTGACGCGCTTCTTGCCGACTTCAAGCAGCGCGCCGAGAAACTCCTGGCCCGAGCCATCGAACAGTTGCACGGCATCGCCCTCGGCCATGCGCAGCACGCGGCTGATGTAGTGGGCCTGGGCCTCGGGCAGTTCGTGCTCGCCGAGGCTCAGGGGGGCGTCGATGAAGAAGCGGGAAAGGCGCATTTGCGGTGTCTCTTTGAATATTCGTATAGCCGGTGCGAGCACTGTAGCGAGGGGGCTTGCCCCCGATTCGGTGTGTCAGGCACGGCGCGGTGATGTAGCCATCATTCGGGGGCAAGCCCCCTCGCTACAGGTGAAGACCGGACTAGCCGGGGTCGCGAAAATCCGGATGAAAGTTTGCCGGCACCGCCACGCTCACATCGCTGCGGGTGGCGATATCGATGCCTTCGCTGGCCACTTGGGCGAGGAAGTCGATCTGCTCCGGCGTGACGATATACGGCGGCAGGAAGTACACCACACTGCCCAGCGGACGCAGCAGCGCACCGCGAGTCAAGGCATGCTGGAACACCTTGAGGCCGCGACGTTCCTGCCAGGCGTATGGCGTCTTGCTGGCCTTGTCCTGGACCATCTCGATCGCCAGCACCATGCCGGTCTGACGCACCTCGGCAACGTGCGGGTGATCGACCAGATGCGCGGTGGCGGTGGCCATGCGCTGCGCCAATGCGCGGTTGTTGGCGATCACGTTGTCTTCTTCGAAGATGTCCAGGGTCGCCAATGCCGCCGCGCAGGCCAGCGGGTTGCCAGTGTAGCTGTGGGAATGCAGGAAGGCGCGCAGGGTCGGGTAGTCGTCGTAGAAGGCGCTGTACACCTCCTCGGTAGTCACGCAGGCCGCCAGCGGCAGGTAGCCGCCGGTGAGGGCCTTGGACAGGCACAGGAAGTCCGGGCGGATGCCGGCCTGCTCACAAGCGAACATGCTGCCGGTACGGCCGAAACCGACCGCGATTTCATCGTGGATCAGGTGCACGCCATAGCGGTCGCAGGCTTCGCGCAGCAGCTTGAGGTACACCGGGTGGTACATGCGCATGCCGCCCGCGCCCTGGATCAACGGCTCGACGATGACCGCCGCGACCGTGTCGTGGTGTTCGGCCAGGGTCTGTTCCATGGCCGCGAACATGTTCCGCGAATGCTCTTCCCAGCTCATGCCGTGCGGGCGGTGGTAGCAATCCGGGCTCGGCACCTTGAGGGTGTCGAGCAGCAGCGCCTTGTAGGTTTCGGTAAACAGTGGCACGTCGCCCACGGCCATGGCGGCGATGGTTTCACCGTGATAGCTGTTGGTCAGGGTGACGAAGCGCTTCTTGTTCGGCTGGCCGCGGTTGATCCAGTAGTGGAAGCTCATTTTCAGCGCGACTTCGATGCACGATGAGCCATTATCGGCGTAGAAGCACCGCGTCAGGCCCTCGGGCGTGATCGCTACCAGGCGCTCTGACAATTCGATCACTGGCTGGTGGCTGAAGCCGGCGAGAATCACGTGCTCCAGCTGGTCGACCTGATCCTTGATGCGCTGATTGATGCGCGGGTTGGCATGCCCGAACACGTTGACCCACCAGGAACTCACGGCGTCGAGGTAACGCTTGCCTTCGAAGTCTTCAAGCCACACGCCCTCGCCGCGCTTGATCGGGATGAGGGGCAGCTGTTCGTGGTCTTTCATCTGGGTGCAGGGGTGCCAAAGGACCTTGAGGTCCCGTTGCATCCACTGGTCGTTGAGGCCCATTTTTTCTCTCCTGGCAGCGACCGCATTGGCGCGCTCGGCAAACAATCGCGCAAGCCTATGCAATGCCTGCCCGCGGAACAACCCGTGACGGCCATTGATTTGCATCCGGCGGGCAAAAGCTGACGGCAAAAGGCGATGCTGGCGGGGCTATCGGCGCTCGCGTATCCTTCGCTGCACTTGGCCATCATTGGCGTTCGTTGCCCCTTCTACTGCCCTGTTTCCGGAGTTCGCTGAATGTCTGCTGGTTGGCTGCGCGCCTGTGCGCTGGTAATGATTGGACTGTTCAGCGCGCAAGCGTTCGGGCAGGAGAAACAACCCACGGCGATCGTCGTCGGTGCAGGGATGGCAGGCCTCACCGCCGCCTATGAACTGCAGAGCAAAGGCTGGCAGGTGACCGTGCTCGAAGCGCGGTCCAGCGTGGGCGGGCGTTCCGGCCTGGCCTCCAGCGAGTGGATCGGCGACGCCAAGGCCCAACCGCTGCTGAACAGGTACTTGCAGACCTTCAAGCTGGCGACAGTGCCGGCGCCGGAGTATGTGCGTACGCCCGGCTACCTGATCGACGGCGAGTATTTCACCGCCGCCGACCTGGTGACCAAGCAGCCTGACACCGCGCAGGCCCTGCAACGTTACGAGAAGACCCGGGACGATCTGGCGCGCTCGATCAGCGACCCGCTCAACCCGGCGGCCAATGCGACCTTGTTCGCCCTCGACCAGATCAACGTCTCCAGCTGGCTCGACAAGCTCAATCTGCCCGCTACCGCGCGGCAACTGGTCAATCAGCAGATCCGTACCCGTTACGACGAGCCGTCGCGCCTGTCGCTGCTGTATTTCGCCCAGCAGACCCGCGTCTACCAAGACGTCGACGACCGTGACATGCGCGCCGCGCGCCTGCCTGGCGGCAGTGTGGTGCTGGCCCAGGCGCTGCTCAAGCAGATCAAGGTGCTCAAGACCGGCGCTGAAGTTTCGGCCATCAATCAGGACAAGGACGGCGTCACGGTCAAGGTCGGCAATGTGGGTTACCAGGCCGATTACGTGGTACTGGCCGTGCCTCTGCGTGCGCTCACGCACATTCAGCTGACGCCGGCCCTGGATGCCCAGCATCTGGCGGCCATCAAGGGCACCAACTACGGCTGGCGCGACCAGATCATGCTCAAGTTCAAGACCCCGGTGTGGGAGAGCAAGGCGCGGTTGTCTGGCGAGATCTACAGCAACGCCGGCCTGGGCATGATGTGGATCGAGCCCGCGCTCAAGGGCGGTGCCAACGTCATCATCAACGTGTCCGGCGACAACGCGCGGCTGTTGCAGACGTTCGGCGACAAGCAGATGGTCGATCAGGTGCTGATTCGTCTGCACGGGTATTACCCAGAAGCGCGCGGGGCCTTCACCGGTTATGAGATCCGCCGCTACAGCACCGACCCGTCCACTGGTGGTGCTTACCTGGCGTTCGGGCCTGGGCAGATCAGCAAGTTCTGGCGCCTGTGGGAGCGTCCGCTGCAGCGGGTGATCTTCGCGGGCGAGCACACCGATGCGCTGTATCCGGGCACGCTGGAAGGCGCCTTGCGCAGTGGTGAGCGCGCCGCCAGCCAGGCGCAGGATCTGCTGGCCGGTAAATCCTTCGACCCGGTAGTGAAGAAGCCTGAGCCGGTGGTGGCGCCAGCACCTGTAAAGGCGGCGCCAGGCGGGTTCTTCTCCAATCTGTTCGGTGGCAAGCCTGCGGCGCCTGCTCCGGCGCCTGCTCCAGCTCCAGCCCCAGCCCCGGCTCCTGTGCCGCCCGCTCCTGTACCTGTCGCACCTGCGCCGGTTGCAGTGCCTGCGCAAGTTGCTCCAGTGCCTGCCAAGGTTGAACCTGCAGCCAAGGCACCGGCGAAAAAAACCACTCATCCTGCCCCGAAAAAAACTGCGCCTGAAAAGGCAGCCGAGAAAAAACCGATCGTCAAGAAGCCTGCTGCCAAGGCTGATCCCGCCCCGGCGCAATAGTCGGCGGTTCTCTGTGGTGAGGGGGCTTGCTCCTGAGAGGCCAGTATTGTCACGCACTGCGTGGTGTCAGTACCGGCGTCTCGGGAGTAAGCCCCCTCACTACGTTATTCGCGTCTATCCTGTGATTCGACTCGCTTAATATTGGCTTAATGAGTCTGTATCAAACTTTAATTATCGAATCTATCGATAGTTAAAAGCGATTATTTGCGCTTTCATTCGATAGATAAAACGATAATCTTGAGCGCAGTTCTTACAGGATGGCAGCGATGCAGATACGTAACTCCTCCTCTCGATATGGTGCGCTCAGTGTGTTCCTGCACTGGGGCGTGGCCATCACCGTGTTCGGCATGTTCGCCCTCGGCCTGTGGATGGTCGGCCTGGGCTACTACGATCCATGGCGCAAGGCAGGCCCGGACCTGCACAAGAGCATCGGCCTGGTGCTGTTCGCGTTCATGGTCTTGCGGGTGATCTGGCGCTGGATCAGTCCGCCGCCGCCACCGACGCCCAATCAAGGCCGCTTGACCCGCATCGCCGCGCATCTGGGGCATATGTTTCTATACGTTGCGCTGTTCGCGCTGATGATTGCCGGGTATCTGATTTCCACCGCAGATGGTGTCGGAATCTCGGTGTTTGGCTTGTTCGACGTACCTGCGCTAGTGTCCAACCTGCCCGATCAGGCGGACACGGCCGGGGAAATCCATTTGTACATTGCCTGGGTCGTGGTGATCTTCGCCGTACTGCATGGCCTGGCAGCCTTGAAACACCATTTTATCGACCGTGATGCGACCCTGATTCGCATGCTGGGTCGTAAAGCCTGAAGCCACACTAAACTTCCAAAGGAATAGATCGCAATGTTGAAAAAGACTCTCGCTGCTCTGGCTATCGGTACCGCGCTGCTGACCGCAGGTCAGGCCATGGCCGCCGATTACACCATCGACAAGGAAGGCCAGCACGCTTTCGTCGACTTCACTATCAGCCACCTGGGCTACAGCTACATCCACGGTACTTTCAAAGACTGGAAAGGTACTTTCAGCTGGGATGCCGCCAAGCCTGAAGACACCAAGATCGACGTGACCCTGCAGACCGCCAGCGTGTTCACCAACCAGGCCGAACGCGACAAGCACATCAGCAGCGATGCATTCCTGGACGTGGCCAAGTACCCAACCGCCACGTTCAAATCCACGAGCGTCAAGCCTACCGGTAAAGACGCTGCTGGCCACCTGACCGCTGACGTGACGGGCGACCTGACCCTGCACGGCACCACCAAGCCAGTCGTGATCAAGGCGACTTTCAACGGTGAAGGCAAGGATCCATGGGGTGGCTACCGTGCCGGCTTCAACGGCACCACCACCATCAACCGTCAGGATTTCGGCAAGATGATGGACCTGGGCCCAGCGTCCAACGAACTGACGCTGGACTTCAGCTTTGAAGGTGTGAAAGCGAAGTAATTCGCTGAGGCAATAAAAAACGCCGCAGTCCTGAACAAGGAATGCGGCGTTTTTTTGTGCCAGCCTTACCGGCCTCTTCGCGAGCAAGCTCTGCTCCCACAGATGTAAGCCTCACATCTGTGGGAGCAAGGCTTGCCCGCGAAGGGGCCCCCGAGGTTTCCACAGATGTAAGCCTCACATCTGTGGGAGCAGGGCTTGCCCGCGAAGGGGCCCTCGAGGCTAACCTCAGCCTTCGCGGTTACGCGTCAGCAGCGCGGGCTTTTCGCCCCGCGGACGGCTCGGCAAGTCTTCCAGTTGCTCGGGCGTGGGGAAGCGATCGATCTTCGACTCCTTGTGCACGATCTTCGGCGCGGTGCCACTGGGGTTTCTTACCGCAGGCTCTTCGCGGGCGACCATTGGCTGGTCATCACGCGCCGGACGACGGTCGCGACCGCCGCCACCTTCGCGACGGGCCTGGCCGTTACGGCCACCGCCGCCGTTGCCAGCACCGCCGTTACGGGCGCCACCACTGCCATTGCGAGGACCGCCGCCGGTACGCTTGGTACCTTCGCCAGCCGGGGCGCCAGTGCGTGGAGCGCTCGGACGACCCTGGCGCGCGGCTGGAGCAGCACCAGTGGCTGCACCAGGAACGCCGGGCCGACGGCCGCGGTTCTGGTCCTTCTTGCCCTGGTAAGGGCTGACGTAGTCGGCGCGGTTGCCGAAGTTGTCTACTTCATCGTCCCGGAACTCGTCCGGTGCACGGTCAGCCGGCGCTCGAGGCGCTGCGGCTTGTGCAGGCTGCTGAGCCTGACGAGGTTTCGAGTCACGGGGTTGGCGTTCAGAACGCGCCCCGGCGGGCTTTTCCTTGCCTTTATCCTTGCCTTTGTCTTTACGACCGCCGCCGCCATTGGTGTTGGCTGCCGTGCCTTCGCGCGGAGCACGCGGGGCATTGCGCGGCTTGTTGGCCTGTGGACGCTCACGCACTTCGGGCTTTTCGGCCTCGACGGTGCTGGCATCGAAGCCCATCAGGTCGCCGTCGGCGATTTTCTGCTTGGTCATGCGTTCGATGCTTTTCAGCAGTTTTTCTTCGTCCGGCGCGACCAGCGAGATCGCCTCGCCCGAACGTCCGGCGCGGCCAGTACGGCCGATACGGTGCACGTAGTCTTCATCGACATTGGGCAACTCGAAGTTGACCACGTGGGGCAACTGATCGATGTCCAGGCCGCGAGCGGCGATGTCGGTGGCGACCAGGATGCGCACGTCACCGGCCTTGAAGTCGGCCAGGGCCTTGGTACGCGCGTTCTGGCTCTTGTTGCCGTGGATGGCCACGGCGCTCAGGCCGTGCTTGTCCAGGTACTCGGCCAGGCGGTTGGCGCCGTGCTTGGTGCGGGTGAACACCAGCACTTGCTCCCAGGCACCCTGAGTGATCAGGTGCGCCAGCAGCGAGCGCTTGTGGCTGGCAGCCAGGCGGTACACGCGCTGTTCGATACGCTCGACCGTGGTGTTCGGCGGCGTGACTTCGATGCGCTCGGGGTTGTGCAACAACTTGCCCGCCAAAGCGGTGATGTCGTTGGAGAAGGTTGCCGAGAACAGCAAGTTCTGACGCTTGGCCGGCAGCCGCGCGAGGACTTTCTTGACGTCATGGACGAAGCCCATGTCGAGCATGCGGTCGGCTTCGTCGAGGACGAGGATTTCAACATGGGAAAGATCGACGCTGCCTTGGCCGGCCAGATCGAGCAGGCGACCGGGGCAGGCGACCAGCACGTCGACGCCGCGGGCCATGGCTTGCACCTGCGGGTTCATGCCGACACCGCCGAAGATCACGGCGCTGACGAACTTGAGGTCGCGGGCGTAGATCTTGAAGCTGTCGTGCACCTGGGCGGCGAGTTCACGCGTCGGGGTCAGGACCAGTACGCGCGGTTGGCGCGGGCCGTGACGCTGGGACTTGTCAGGGTGACCGTTGGGGAACAGACGCTCGAGGATGGGCAGGGCGAAACCACCTGTCTTACCTGTACCTGTCTGTGCTGCCACCATCAGGTCGCGACCTTGCAACACGGCGGGGATGGCCCGCTGTTGCACCGGAGTGGGCTGGGTATAGCCCGCTGCCTCGATGGCGCGGACTAGAGCCTCGGAGAGACCGAGGGAAGCAAAGGACATGAGTAATCCTGTCTAAGTGAGGGCTGTGCCCGAGGGATAATCGTGCCTGGCGCGACGGGGGCTCTCTGGCGCGGTCGCGTCCGGTCCTGCTGGGCCTCCAATGCGCATTCCGAGGCCGCCTTACCTGGCGAGAAGCCGAGGTGGAGAGCGAATAAGGAGCCTTTTGCGAGGTCGAGCGTCCGGGCGTAAGCCTGGCGGGAAGGCCCGAGTATAACAGAGCAATCTCTTTGCGCCGCTTTCCTACTGCTCAACGGCTGCACTTTTGTCAGAGAATTCCACGGACTTGGCGGATTTTGGTTCGGTCTGGCGGCTGCTGGTGGGCGCCGGGGCGGCGGCCGGCGCGATGTGGGCGTAGCGGGTGATCAGCTCGGCGTAGGCCGGCTCCTGCTTGAAGCGGCGCAGTTCGGCGGCGAAGCGCTGGACCAGCAGGTCCATCCCGGCGTTACGGCGTACCGCCAGGTACTGCGGATCACGGCTGACCATGATCGGCAGCTCCTCGACCTGATCCTGCAGGCCGAGCGCCTTGACGGCGTAGCGGCCAACGCGGCGATCGGTGATCACCATGTCGACGCGCCCCAGCAGCAATTTGCCGAAATTGGCCTCGAGGGTGGGTGCGGTCTCGCGCTCGAACAGCCGCGAATCACGAAATTCCTGACCGTAGATGAAGCCCGGGGATGTGCCGATCTTCAGGCCCCGCAGATCGTTCAGGCTGGCGAACAGATGGGGCCGCGCCTTAGCCTGGAACAGCACGAACTCGACCTGGGACAGCGGTTCGGAGGGGTACAGCAGCGTACTGTCGCGCTCGGTGGATTCGAAAATATCCAGCGCGCCATCGGCCTTGCCTTCATCGAGCATCATCAGGCAGCGGCGCCAGGGCAGGAATTGCCATTCCACATCGATGCCCAGGCGTTTGAACACCAGCGCGGTGATTTCGTAGTCGATGCCGGTGGGTTTGCCGTCCTGCAGATAGACGTAAGGTGCCCAGGGCTCGGTGACAATACGCAGGCTCTCGCCGTGGGCGCGAAGGCTCAGGCAAGTGATCAGCAGCGCAGACAGTAGGAGGGCGTATGCAGGCATGTCGTGGAGATTACGACGCGCGGCGGTCGATGGCTAGAGGCAAGCCGTTGAACGACAATGAATAAATAGGGGGTAGCGAGGAGGCTTGCCTCCGAAAAAAAGTGTCAGCCCCCTTGCTGTGGCTGACAGATCGCAATCGGGGGCAAGCCCCCTCGCTACAGGTATCCGGGCCTTTTTCAGCGCGGCAGCTTGAGGTTGTTCCACACCGCCAGGCTCGGCTCGGCCTGATTGAGGGTATAGAAGTGCAACCCCGGTGCGCCGCCTTGCAGCAGTTGCTCGCACATCTCGGTAATGACCTGCTCGCCGAATGCCTGGATGCTGCTGGCGTCGTCGCCGTAGGCTTCGAGTTGCTTGCGGATCCAGCGTGGGATTTCGGCACCGCAGGCGTCGGAGAAGCGCGCCAGCTTGCTGTAGTTGGTGATCGGCATGATGCCCGGCACGATCGGGATGCTCACGCCCAGCTTGCGCACGCGCTCGACGAAGTAGAAGTAGCTGTCGGCGTTGAAGAAGTACTGAGTGATCGCGCTGTCGGCGCCGGCATTGGCCTTGCGCACGAAGTTCTGCAGATCGTCCTCGAAGTTGCGCGCTTGCGGATGCATCTCCGGGTAGGCGGCGACTTCGATATGAAAATGCTCGGCGGTCTCGGCGCGAATGAACTCGACCAGGTCGTTGGCGTGACGCAGCTCGCCGCTGGCCATGCCCATGCCCGAAGGCAGGTCGCCCCGCAGCGCGACGATGCGCTTGATGCCGGCGTCCTGGTACTGGCTCAGCAGGCTGCGCAAGTCAGCCTTGCTGTCGCCCACGCACGACAGATGCGGCGCGGCCGGTACCTTCACTTCGTGCTCCAGTTGCAGCACGGTGTTCAAGGTACGATCGCGGGTGGAGCCCCCGGCACCGTAGGTGCAGGAGAAGAAGTCGGGGTTGTAGCTGGCCAGTTGACGGGCAACGGTCAGCAGTTTTTCGTGCCCAGCGTCGGTCTTGGTCGGGAAGAATTCGAAGCTGAAGCGGCGTTCCTGGGACATGATGACACCTATCTTGAAACTCGAAAGCCTGAAGGCGCTGCACGCCCCTGTGAGACCGGGCTCTGCCCGGGAAGCCGGTACCGCAGTACAAGTGGCCACCGCGGCGTGTTCTTCCCGGGCAGAGCCCGGTCCCACAGGGAGCCGGGCGCGCCTCGGTAGCATCAATCAGTAGCGGTAAGCGTGCGGCTTGAATGGGCCTTCGGCGTCGACGCCGATGTAGTCGGCCTGCTGCTTGGTCAGTTTGGTGACCACGCCGCCGAAGCCGCGAACCATTTCCAGGGCCACTTCTTCGTCGAGTTTCTTCGGCAGTACTTCAACGGTCAGACGCTCGGCTTTCTGCTCCGGGCTGAGGTCGGCGTACTTCTGGCCGAACAGGAAGATCTGCGCCAGCACCTGGTTGGCGAACGAACCGTCCATGATGCGGCTTGGGTGACCCGTGGCGTTGCCCAGGTTCACCAGGCGGCCTTCGGCCAGCAGGATCAGGTAGTCGTCGTTCTGGGCGTCGAACGCACCAGCACCGGTGCGGTGGATCTTGTGCACCTGCGGCTTGACCTCTTCCCATGCCCAGTTCTTGCGCATGAAGGCGGTGTCGATTTCGTTGTCGAAGTGACCGATGTTGCAGACCACGGCACGCTTTTTCAGGGCCTTGAGCATGTTCGAGTCGCAGACGTTGACGTTACCGGTGGTGGTGACGATCAGGTCGATCTTGCCCAGCAGGGCCTTGTCGATGCTGCTTTCGGAACCATCGTTGATACCGTCGATGAACGGCGACACCAGTTCGAAACCGTCCATGCAGGCTTGCATGGCGCAGATCGGGTCGACTTCGGTGACCTTGACGATCATGCCTTCCTGACGCAGCGACTGGGCCGAGCCCTTGCCCACGTCGCCGTAGCCGATCACCAGGGCTTGCTTGCCCGACAGCAGATGGTCGGTGCCGCGCTTGATGGCGTCGTTGAGGCTGTGGCGGCAACCGTATTTGTTGTCGTTCTTGCTCTTGGTCACCGAGTCGTTGACGTTGATGGCCGGGATTTTCAGCTCGCCCTTGGCCAGCATGTCCAGCAGACGGTGCACGCCGGTGGTGGTTTCTTCGGTCACGCCGTGGATTTTTTCCAGCATGGCCGGGTATTTGTGGTGCAGCAGTTCAGTCAGGTCGCCACCGTCGTCGAGGATCATGTTGGCGTCCCATGGCTGACCGTCCTTGAGGATGGTCTGCTCCAGGCACCACACGTACTCCTCTTCAGTTTCGCCCTTCCAGGCGAACACCGGGATACCGGCAGCGGCGATAGCGGCAGCGGCCTGATCCTGAGTGGAGAAAATGTTGCACGACGACCAGCGCACTTCGGCACCCAGGGCAACCAGGGTTTCGATCAGCACGGCGGTCTGAATGGTCATGTGGATGCAGCCAAGGATTTTCGCGCCGTTGAGTGGTTGCTCACCGGCATATTTGCGGCGCAGGCCCATCAGTGCTGGCATTTCCGATTCGGCGATGATGGTTTCACGACGGCCCCAGGCAGCGAGGGACATGTCGGCCACTTTGTAGTCGGAAAAATCTGCAGGCGTGATTACAGCGCTCATAAAGAGCCTCCATTCGTAGTGTGCGAATGGGCGCCGTTGTGCGTTTGTGCCGGCAAGTCCGGCGATCAACGCCCCATCCGAGCCTGACAGGATAGACCTGCTGCAGCGCCCCTCGGACAGGTGGCGGGAACGGCCCGGTTGAAGAGAGGGCCGTCGAAGTGAAGCGAGGGGGATTATATATGGGCGGGCAGTGCTTCCCAAGGGTTATGTGCAAATCCTGCCGGGTGGTGGGTCGCCTAGTCCTGTAGCGAGGGGGCTTGCCCCCGACTGGCGTGCCAATCCTCTCGCGATCTTTGAACCACCGGATCGGGGGCAAGCCCCCTCGCTACCCCGCGCTGTGGCAGCGCTGCCTAATCGACCCCATAGACAAACGCCATATAGAGTCACGCCGTCGTGTCTGCGATGATGGTCGCATCCCCGGTCGAACAGTCAGGAGCGAGCATGAATTTCCACACGCGCAAATGGGTCAAGCCCGAAGACCTCAACCCCAACGGCACGCTGTTCGGTGGCAGCCTGCTGCGCTGGATCGACGAAGAGGCGGCCATCTACGCTATCGTCCAGCTGGGCAATCAGCGGGTGGTGACCAAGTACATCTCGGAGATCAACTTCGTCAGCGCCTCGCGCCAGGGCGACATCATCGAGCTGGGGATCACCGCCACCGAGTTCGGCCGCACCTCCATCACCCTGACCTGCGAAGTGCGCAACAAGATCACCCGCAAGAGCATCCTCACGGTCGACAAACTGGTGTTCGTCAACCTCGGTGAAGACGGCCTGCCGGCGCCCCACGGGCGCACGCAAATTCGCTATATCAAGGATCAGTTCGAGCAGCCTGAGTAGCCGTTACCCTTGTAGCGAGGGGGCTTGCCCCCGATAGGCCGGCACTGACACAAAGCGGTGTCCCAATGCCGGCCTATCGGGAGCAAGCCCCCTCGCTACAGTGTCAATGCCCGGCGTTTTCCGATGCGGAGGCGCGTGTCACCGATTTCACCAGCGGCCCGATGGTCAAACCCTGCAGCAGGATCGACGACAGCACCACGATGTAGGTGATACTTAGCACCAGGTCACGTTCCGGACCCAGTGGCAGGGCCAGCGCCAGGGCGACCGACACCCCGCCGCGCAAACCACCCCAGGTCAGCACCCGGATGGTCCCGCGCGGCACCGTGCGCCAGCGCCGCAACAGGGCGATCGCCGGTGCCACGGTGAGCCAGCGCGACAGCAGAATGGCCACCGCCAACAGGCCCGCAGCGCTCAGGTGCAGCCACGAGAATGGCAACAGCAGCAACTCCATGCCGATCAGCGCAAACAGCAGCGCATTGAGAATATCGTCCAGCAGCTCCCAGAAACCGTCCATATAGCGGCGGGTCATGTCGTTCATCGCCAGGTTGCGCCCCAGATTGCCGATGATCAGGCCCGCCACCACCATGGCGATCGGCGCCGACACATGCAGCTCTGCGGACATCGCCGAGCCGCCGATCACCAGCGCCAGTGTGAGCATCACTTCAACCTGATACTGCTCGATGCTCTTGATCATGCGATACACCACATAACCGATCAGCCAGCCGAACAGCACGCCGCCCACGGCCTCGTGCACGAACAGCATGGCGGTGGCGCCCAAGGTCGGCGTCTCGCCCAATTGGGCGATGCCCAGCAGCACGGTGAACACCACTACGGCGGTGCCGTCGTTGAACAGCGACTCGCCGACAATGGTGGTCTTCAGCGGCTTGGAGGCGTTGGCCGTACGCAACACGCCGAGCACCGCGATCGGGTCCGTGGGCGAGATCAGCGCGCCGAACAGCAGGCAATAGAGAAAGCTCACATGCCAGCCGAACAGGCCGAAAATCCAGAATGCCAGGGTGCCGATCACGAAGGTGGCGATCAGTACGCCAAAGGTCGCCAGCAAACCGATCGGCCAGCGGTAGCTTTTCAGGTCGGCCAGGTTGACGTGCAGAGCACCGGCGAACAGCAGGAACGACAGCATCCAGTTCATCAGCAGATCCCCGAAGTCGATCTGGCCGATCAACGCCCGCACTTGATCTTCCAGGCCGGGAAAACCGAGAAAGCTCAGAACCTGCAGAATCAACGAAAACAGCATGGCAGTGACCATCACCCCGATGGTCGGGGGCAGGCCGATAAAGCGGAAATTCACGTACGTCAGGAGGGTGGTCAAACAGATAAACGCGGCGACAAGCTCAAGCATCAGACATCCTGTAGCAGTTGCATAAAAAATACATGAAAGCACATATGGCCGGCCTGCGCCGATCCTGTGGAGAAGGGGCTTGCTCCCGAGAGGCCGGCACTGGTTCACCTTGGGGTGTCAGCCGAGGCCTCTCGGGAGCAAGCGCCCTCTCCACCGAATCAGCCCGCGAGCGCCGACATCAGCTCAAGGCGCCGTCTCTGCCTGTGCAGCCCAATGCGGCTGGCGATAGATGAAATACGCCGCGGTCAGCAACGTCATCAATCCACTCGCGGCGCCCACCCAAGGCAGTTGCGCGAGATTGGCGCCACTGGCAACCACCGCCCCGCCGAGCCCGGCACCCAGCGCATTGCCGAGGTTGAAGGCGCTCTGGTTGAGGGTCGAGCCGAGGTTGGGCGCCTCCACCGCCTGGTCGATGATCAACAACTGCAGGATCGGGCACAGCGCGAATGCGGCCACACCCCACAGCACCAGCGATATCGCCGCTGGAATCACCGAGCGGCTGGTCTGGGTGAACATCACCATGACCACCACCACGGCAATCGCCATGGCGATCAGCGCCGGCAGCAACTTGGTGTCCGCCAGGCGCCCGCCCAGCAGACTGCCACCGGTGAGGCCGACGCCGAACAGCAGCAGCATGATGGTCACCGCATGGGGACCGATGCCGGTGACGTCCTGCAGGATCGGGGCGATGTAAGTGAACACGCTGAACAGGCTGGTGGAAGCCATCACGCTCATGGTCAGCGGCAGCAACACGTTGGGTTTGCCCAGCACCTTGAACTCGCTCATCAGGTTGCCGCGCTCCATGGTAATGAAGCGTGGCAGCCAGATGGCCTGGGCGATCAGCGCGATGATACCGATGGCCGATACCGCCCAGAAGGTCGCACGCCAGCCGGCGACCTGGCCCAGCGCCGTACCCAGCGGCACGCCGAGCACACTGGCGAGGGTCAGGCCGGTGAACATCAAGGCGATCGCCTGGGCCCGCTTGTTCGGCGCCACCAGGCCGGCGGCCACCACCGAGCCGATGCCGAAGAAGGCACCGTGGCAAAGCGCCGTGACTACCCGCGCCGCCATCAGCGAAATGTAATTGGGGGCGACGGCGCACAGCACGTTGCCGAGGATGAACATCCCGGTCATGCCCAGCAGGGTCGCCTTGCGCGGCATGTTGGCGGTGGCGACCGCCAGGATCGGCGCACCGAACACCACGCCCAGGGCATAGCCGGTAATCAACAGGCCGGCACTGGGAATGCTGACGCCCAGGTCGGCCGAGACTTGCGGAAGCAGCCCCATGATGACGAATTCCGTGGTGCCGATGCCGAATGCGGCGATGGCCAATGCATATAAAGCGAGTGGCATGCGGAGTGATCCCTATGGTTGATACGATCAGGCGTGCGCATGCCGACGGCCCGAACGGGCGAAGGACTTATTGGAATTGTTGCGAAGCGCTACTGAATATGACGGATTAAGGCCTAGTATATCGGGCCGATAAATGGGGGCGACCTCAGGAACGCCTCATCCGCTCACACGACAACAAGGAACTTTGCGTGCTCGCGACAACGCTGGTACTGATTGCCGCCGTCCTTCATGCGACATGGAACACCTTGGTCAAGTTCAGTGCCGAACGGGTGCTGGTGATTGCAAGCATGGACGCCGTGGCACTGGTCTGTGCGTTGCTGCTGATGCCCTTCGTGCATATCCCGCCTGCGCAAATCTGGCCCTGGATGCTGGCGTCGGCTGGTTTCGAATTGCTCTACCGCTATCTGTTGATCAAGGCCTACCGCGTCGGTGACCTGGGCCTGGTGTACCCGTTGATGCGTGGCCTGTCGCCGGTGGTGGTGCTGGGCTTGACCCTGCTGTTCGCCGCCGAGCCGCTGACGCATCGGCAGGTGATCGGTATTCTGCTGATCCCTTGTGGCATGGCGGCGTTGCTGTGGCAGGGCGGCGGTGGCGATCGCTTGCCGTGGAAGCTGCTGCCGGTGGTGGGGCTGATCGGCCTGAGCATCGGTTGTTATACGTGGCTCGATGGTCAGGCGCTGGCCCGCTGGGGCAACACTCTGGATTATCTCGGCTGGCTGACGCTGATCAGCGCCTGGCCGTTTCCGCTGTATGCCGTGGTGCGCCAGCGTTCGGCGTTTCGCCACTTCTGGCAAAGCCAATGGCGCCTGGGCGTAGCGGTAGGGGTGTGCGTACTGGCCAGTTACGCGCTGGTGCTGTGGGCAATGGCCTTGGGGTCGGTAGCCGAAGCGGCGGCGCTGCGTGAGGTCAGCGTGATACTGGTAGTACTGTTCGGCATGCGCTATCTGCGAGAACCTTTCGGCGGTCCGCGCCTCCTGGCCTGTGCCTTGGTGCTGGCGGGCATGCTGATAATGAAACTTTGATGATCAACTGAAGACAAGGAAATCCTGATGACTGTCGCCTTCTGGTGTGTATTGATTGCGATCCTACTGCCCATCGTCTGTTCGTCGATCGCCAAGTACGGGGGCGGCAAATTCAATCTCGGCAATAACCATGACCCGCGGGCCTTCCTCAATGGCCTGCAAGGTTTGCCCAAGCGCGCCCATGCCGCTCAGCTCAACAGCTTCGAAGCGATACCGGCATTCGCCGCGGCGGTGATCATTGCCGATATCGTCGGCAACGCCGCGCAAACCACCATGGATGTGCTGGCGGTGGCGTATATCACCAGTCGGCTGCTGTACATCATCTTCTATCTGGCGGATCTGCCGATGCTGCGGTCGCTGGTGTGGTTCGTGGGGTTGGGGATTGTGGTGAGCTTCTTTTTCGTGTCGATCTGATTGGTTGGCTGATTGCGCCGGCCTCTTCGCGGGCAAGCCTGGCTCCTACAGGTGCAGGCTGATCCTTAGTCGTGCACTTGTGGGAGCAAGGCTTGCCCGCGAACGGCCGCAAGCTCACCGCGGATTACTTGTCCAACTCGCTCATCGCATCCTGCAATTCCTTCTGCGATTCAGCCAGCTTGGCCTTGCGCTTGCCGATCTTGTCGGCATCGCCTTTCTGGGTCGCCTCGGCCAGATCCGCCTGACGCTCGCTCACCTCATGCTTGGCGTCGGCAATCTTCTTCTCCCGCTCCTGACGCAGCGATGCGTCAGTGCAGTGGGCATTCACTTCATCCAGCGCCTTTTGCAGACCCGCCTGCTGATGATTGTTGTCGTGCGCGCGGGCGTAGTCGATCTGAGTCTGCAGATTGGCCTTCTTGGCGGCGCAGCCCTTGAGTGCAGTGGCGTCGGCCGCGAGGGCAAGAGGCGTGAACAATCCACAGGCGGCAAGCAGTGCTACACAAGACAAGGTTTTCATCGTGAATCCTCGGGGGAAAGTGTTTCTATTGAAGACCAGGATCGGGCGGGCGTCTTTAGGACAAAACTGAAAATCACCGCTTCAGTGAAAACCGTCGACCTTCGCTTCAGCTAGCTGCATCGCCAGTCTCTGAACCTCTGGATGGTTGAAAAAATCCCCAAGCTGCTGCGCCCGCAAGGCGCCGATCCCGGGCACGGCCTGCCACTGTTGCGGGCTGTAGGCGACCAACTGTTGCCAGCGGCTGCCACTGACAGCTTCATCCATGGGACTTGGCAACGCCTTCACGGACGGCACGCCGAGCGCCATCAGCCATCGGCTGAACGGTTGCTCGCGAGCCTGGGCGAAGGCGTTGAGCAAACGCTCGCGGCTGGCGTCCTTGATACCGGGTATGTCCTGCAAACCCGCAGCATCCAGCGTCAGCCAGTCCAGCAGCCCCTCCACCTTGCCGTTGGTGATCAAGGTATCCCAGGCGCCAGGGCCAACGTGCGCCATCTTCAATCCCTGCTTGCCGCCGAGCCAGGTCAGCCGCGCTCGGAATTGCTGGGCGCAATCGACCGATGCGCGCCAGCAACTGAGCGGATGATAGTGCTGAGGATCAGGCGCGCTGACCGCCGCACGAGCCGGGCTGCGCCATACCACCCCGGCAAAGCGCGGAATGGTCAGCCCGGCCAGATCGACCGCGACCTGATCACCGGGCTGCACATCCTGGTGTTCCCAGCGTTGCAGCGAGGCCATGCTCACCCGGCGCACCTGGCGATCATCCAACTGCACCGCCTCCAGCTCCAACACCGGGGTGATCCGACCGGTGCGGCCGATGCTGAAGGTGACCTCCCGCACCCTGGCCAGCGCTTGCGCGACCGGATATTTCCACGCCGCAATCCAGAACGGCACCTTCGCCTCCCAGCGCTCGGCGGGTGGCCGCTGGCCCTGACGCAGAATCAGCCCGTCACTGGCGAAGGGCAGGGCGGCGGCGTGCCAGTGGTTGTACCAGCGCAAGGCATCGTCGAAGCGCTTGACCGGCTCGGTATAGGCTGAAGACTCCGGAAAACCCAGCGCCTTCAACCCCGCCAGCCGTTCAGGCAGTTGCGCCGGCCCCGCCGGCCAGTCCCACACGAACAACCCCACCACCGAGCCCTGCTCGGCGCTCAACACCTTGCGCGCCATCAGCCCCGCGACCTTGCCCCGGGCGTTGCTGCTGCCGGCTTTGGCCTGAACATGATCGTCCAGCCGCCAATACAACTCGCCCTGCAGCACCAGATCGATCGCCTGCGGCAGCGCTGCGGGGATCGCCGCGACGGACCTCGCCGGCCGTGTCCAGTCATGCCCATGGCTACCATCTCCCCGGCTGAGCACCTGATGCAGCTTGCCTGCGCGGTACTCCAGCGTCACCGCCACCCCATCGATCTTCGGTTGTGCCCACACATCCTCACGGCCCTTGAGCCAGCCCCGTACCGCCGCTTCGTTGGCGAGTTTGTCGACACCGGTATGGGGAATGGGATGCCTGATCGGCCCCTTTGCGGTGGCCAATGGAGATTTCTCCGGCCCACTGCTGGCCGGGAAGCACTGCAGCCAAGCGTTCAACTGCAGGCGAGATTGATCGTAGATCTCGTCGGCAACGGCGGAGTCGCCGAGACGGTGGTAGCGGTCGTCCCAATCGGCGAGGCGGGATTGGAGGGTACGGATTTCGCTGGTGGCGCGGGTGGCGGACCAGTCGGGGCAGGGGGCGGCTTGCGCCGTGGCCGTGGCGAACATCAGGCAAGCGGCAAGTCCGGTGCGTAACGGTGTCAACATGGAGGAGCTTCCTTGCTCGCGGGGTTGATGCCAAGCATACAAACAGTCGCGCCTTGCGTGCCTCGCCAGAGCGTTACGGTATTTTTCCGTGTACAGATCCGAGTCTTTTCATCCGGCAGAAAAAAGCCCCGACCAGCATCACGCCAGTCAGGGCTCCTTCAACAACCGCGCCGCTTACAACTTGGCAGCAGCCCGCAGCGCTTCAGCGCGATCGGTCTTCTCCCAGGTGAACGCGGTGAAGGTGTCGTCCCCCACGGTCATCTCTACCGGCGTACGGCCGAAGTGGCCATAAGCGGCAGTCGCCTGATACATCGGGTGCAGCAGATCCAGCATGGTGGTGATCGCGTATGGACGCAGGTCGAAGTGCTCGCGGACCAGTTGCACGATCTTGCTGTCGCTGATCTTGCCGGTGCCGAAGGTGTTGATCGAGATCGAGGTCGGCAGCGCCACGCCGATGGCGTAGGAGACCTGGATTTCGCAACGGTCGGCCAGGCCGGCGGCAACGATGTTCTTGGCCACGTAGCGACCGGCGTAGGCGGCCGAGCGGTCGACCTTGGATGGGTCTTTGCCGGAGAACGCGCCACCGCCGTGGCGGGCCATGCCGCCGTAGCTGTCGACGATGATCTTGCGGCCGGTCAGGCCGCAGTCGCCCACTGGGCCACCGATGATGAAGTTACCGGTCGGGTTGATGTGGAACTGGGTGTCCTTGTGCAGCAGTTCGGCCGGCAGCACGTGTTTGACGATCAGCTCCATCACGCCTTCGCGCAGGTCGGCGTAGGAAACGTCCGGGTTGTGCTGGGTCGACAGAACCACCGCATCGATACCCACGACCCGACCGCCTTCGTACTGGCAGGTGACCTGGGACTTGGCATCCGGGCGCAGCCACGGCAGCAGGCCGCTCTTGCGCGCTTCAGCCTGGCGCTCGACCAGGCGATGCGAGAAGCAGATCGGCGCGGGCATCAGTACGTCGGTTTCGTTGCTGGCGTAGCCGAACATCAGGCCCTGGTCGCCGGCGCCCTGGTCTTCAGGACGGCTGCGGTCAACGCCTTGGGCGATGTCGATGGACTGCTTGCCGATGATGTTCATCACCGCGCACGTGGCGCCGTCGAAGCCGACGTCGGAGCTGTTGTAGCCGATGCCGGTGATGACGTTGCGCACGATGTCTTCGAGGTCGACCCAGGCCGAAGTCGAGACTTCGCCGGCGATGATGGCGACGCCGGTCTTGACCATGGTTTCGCAGGCTACGCGGGCGAACTTGTCTTCAGCGATGATGGCGTCCAGTACCGCGTCGGAAATCTGGTCGGCGATTTTATCCGGATGTCCTTCAGACACGGACTCGGAGGTGAAAAGGGAGTATTCGCTCATCTGGACTATTTCCTGAATTTACCGATGGTGAGTGTCGCCAGCCGGTCGCTGAAAATGGCGGACCTGGATCTGGAAACCATTACGTAAGCCCACATAGAGGCTTTCCCCGGGCACAAGGCCCGCAGCGGTGGCCCAACGGGCCAGATCTTCCTGTTCAAACCCTAGCCAGAGATCACCGCAGGCCTCCCTGGCCCATCCCTGGTTGTGGCTGCACAACTCGGTTACCAGCAGGCTGCCGCCGGGTTTCACGTGCTCGCCCAGTTGCACGAGTGCGTGGGCGGGGTCGCTGAAATGGTGCAGCACCATGTTCAGCACCACGCAGTCGGCCGCAAGGGCCGGTGCGCTCAAGGCATCGGCCAGGCGCAGTTCTACGTTGTTCAGTCGTTCGCGGGTGCAGACCTCCCGGGCCAGATCGAGCATCTCGGCGCTGTTGTCCAGCGCGGTGACCTGGGCGAAGCGGCTGGCCAGTTCGGGCAAAAAGCCGCCATCGCCCGGGCCGACTTCCAGCGCGCTGGCACTCGGCGCGAAGTTGAGCTTGTCGAGCAGCGCCAGCAGGCTGTCGCGGTACTGCGGCAGGCCGGCGATGAGGTCTTGCTGGGCGCGGAAGTTCGCTTCCATGCGCGAGAAGAAGTTTTTGCTGGCTGTCGCCCGCTGGCGCTGGACCAGGGCCATGCGCGCCTGCACGTCGCTGGGCAGGTCAAGGTCGTCGACTTCGATCAGCAGCGCCGCATGGATGCGCCCACCGGTGGCCGCGAGGTCGGGCAGGGCGCGGCGGTAGAAGATCGCGTTGGCCTCGCGGCGTGTCGCCACCAGGTCGGCCTGGGCCAGGACCTTCAAGTGGTGGCTCATGCCCGACTGGCCAATGGCGAAGATCTGCGCCAGTTCGAGTACGCCGAAGGAGTCACAGGCCAGCGCGCGCAACACATTCAGCCGCAGAGGATCGTTGCCGGCTTTGCACAGGGCAGCCAGGTCATCGAAGGGCTCGGGGCCGATAGTGGGAATTTGTAGGCTCATGGGATCGCAGTCTAGAGTCGAGCCGCGTGGCTCGCAAGGGCAATATCAAAAAGTTTTGATATTGCGTGATCGGCGGTGCCAACGGCCGGACGCCGCGTAAATCCGCAAAAAATCCGCGGGAATCGTTATCTCCGATTGCCCCATGGGCTCCGCCTAGGGGAAAATGGCGCTCTTTTTCGTTCTTCCTTACAAGCCTTCAGGAGATCAGCGATGCCCAGCCGTCGTGAGCGTGCCAACGCCATTCGTGCCCTCAGCATGGATGCCGTGCAAAAAGCCAACAGCGGCCACCCCGGTGCGCCGATGGGGATGGCAGACATCGCCGAGGTCCTGTGGCGCGATTACCTCAAGCACAACCCCGCCAATCCGTCGTTCGCCGACCGTGACCGCTTCATCCTGTCCAACGGCCACGGCTCGATGCTCATCTATTCGTTGCTGCACCTGACCGGCTACGACCTGTCGATCGACGACTTGAAGAACTTCCGCCAATTGCACAGCCGCACCCCGGGCCACCCGGAATTCGGCTACACCCCGGGCGTCGAGACCACTACCGGCCCGCTGGGTCAGGGTCTGGCCAACGCCGTGGGCTTCGCCTTGGCCGAAAAGGTGCTGGGCGCGCAATTCAACCGTCCTGGCCACAGCGTCGTCGACCACCACACCTATGTGTTCCTGGGCGATGGCTGCATGATGGAAGGCATTTCCCATGAGGTCGCTTCCCTGGCCGGCACTCTGGGCCTGGGCAAGCTGATCGCCTTCTACGATGACAACGGTATCTCCATCGACGGCGAGGTCGAAGGCTGGTTCACCGACGATACCCCCAAGCGTTTCGAAGCCTACAACTGGCAGGTGATCCGCAACGTCGACGGCCACGATCCGGAAGAAATCAAGACCGCCATCGACACCGCACGCAAGAGCGAGCAGCCGACCCTGATATGCTGCAAGACCACCATCGGCTTCGGTTCGCCGAACAAGCAGGGCAAGGAAGACTGCCACGGCGCCCCGCTGGGTGATGCGGAAATCGCCCTGACCCGCGAAGCGCTGAAGTGGACCTACGGCCCATTCGAAATCCCGGCCGACATCTACGCCGAGTGGAACGCCAAGGAAAAAGGCCTGGCCGCCGAAGCCGAGTGGGACCAGCGTTTCGCTGCCTACTCCGCCGCATTCCCCGAGTTGGCCAACGAACTGGTGCGTCGTCTGGCCGGTGACCTGCCTGCCGACTTCGCGGAAAAATCCGCTGCCTACATCGCTGAAGTCGCGGCCAAGGGCGAGACCATCGCCAGCCGCAAAGCCAGCCAGAACACCCTCAACGCCTTCGGCCCATTGCTGCCGGAAATCCTCGGCGGCTCGGCTGACCTGGCCGGTTCCAACCTGACCCTGTGGAAAGGTTGCAAGGGTGTCTCGGCCGAAGACGCCAGCGGCAACTACATGTACTACGGCGTGCGTGAGTTCGGCATGAGCGCCATCATGAACGGCGTGTCTCTGCACGGCGGCCTGGTGCCTTACGGCGCGACCTTCCTGATGTTCATGGAATACGCCCGCAATGCCGTGCGCATGGCCGCGCTGATGAAAAAGCGGGTGATCCATGTCTACACCCACGACTCCATCGGCCTGGGCGAAGACGGCCCGACGCACCAGCCGGTCGAACAACTGACCAGCCTGCGGACCACGCCGAACCTGGACACCTGGCGCCCAGCCGACGCGGTGGAGTCCGCCGTGGCCTGGAAGCACGCCATCGAGCGCAAGGACGGCCCTTCGGCGCTGATCTTCTCTCGCCAGAACCTTCAGCATCAGGTGCGTACCGATGCGCAGATCGCCGACATCAGCCGTGGCGGCTATGTGCTCAAGGACTGCGACGGCGAGCCGGAGCTGATCCTGATCTCCACCGGTTCCGAAGTGGGCCTGACCGTTCAGGCGTACGACAAGCTGACCGAGCAAGGCCGCAAGGTGCGTGTGGTGTCGATGCCGTGCACCAGCGTGTTCGAAGCCCAGGACGCCGGCTACAAGCAAGCGGTGCTGCCGTTGCAGGTCAGTGCGCGGATCGCCATCGAAGCGGCCCATGCCGACTACTGGTACAAGTACGTGGGCCTGGAAGGTCGCGTGATCGGCATGACCACCTACGGTGAGTCGGCGCCGGCGCCAGCGTTGTTCGAAGAGTTCGGCTTTACCCTGGAGAACATCCTGGGCAACGCGGAAGAGCTGCTGGAAGACTGATCCTCTGCGGGGCTTGGCTTGTTGGCGATGGTGATCTTCAGATCGCTTCGCGGGCAAGCCTTGCTCCCACTGGGTTGGCAGATCGAGCGGCGCGCTCCTGCGGGAACAAGCTTTGCTCTTACTGGGTTGGCAGATCGAGCGGTGTACTCCTGTGGGAGCGAAGCTTGCTCGCGAAGAGGTCCTCCCAAACGACGCAATATCCTAGCTACCCCTCGAATTCACATACGAGCTCGACCATGCCTCAGCCACGCCCTTTCAAAGTTGCTCTCAACGGTTACGGTCGCATTGGCCGCTGTGTGTTGCGAGCGCTGTACGAACGCGGCAGCGAAGCGGGCTTCGAAGTCGTGGCCATCAACGATCTGGCCGACATGGCCAGCCTCGAATACCTGACGCGCTTCGACTCCACCCACGGGCGTTTTCCCGGCAAGGTGGCGATCGATGGCGATTGTGTGCAAATCAACGGCGATCGCATCCAGGTGATGCGCAGCGCGACCCCGGAAGGCATCGACTGGCGCGCCCTGGGCATCGATCTGGTGCTCGAGTGCTCCGGCGCCTACCACACCCGCGAAGACGGCGAGCGCTTCCTTGAAGCTGGCGCGCCGCGGGTGCTGTTTTCCCAGCCTATGGCCAGTGAAGCCGACGTCGACGCCACCATAGTGTTCGGCGTCAATCAGGCCTGCCTGACCGGCAGCGAACGCCTGGTGAGCAACGCTTCCTGCACCACCAACTGCGGTGTGCCGCTGCTTCGCCTGCTGGATCAGGCCCTGGGGCTGGAGTACGTCTCCATCACTACCATCCACTCGGCCATGAACGACCAGCCGGTGATCGACGCCTATCACCACGAGGATCTGCGCCGTACCCGCTCGGCATTTCAGTCGGTGATTCCGGTGTCCACCGGCCTGGCGCGCGGTATCGAACGTCTGCTTCCGGAACTTGCCGGCCGAATTCAGGCCAAAGCAGTGCGCGTGCCGACGGTCAACGTGTCTTGCCTGGATATCACCTTGCAGACCGCTCGGGACACTGACGCCGTGGAGGTCAACCGGATCCTGCGCGAGGCCGCCACCAGCGGCCCGCTGCACGGCCTGCTGGCCTACACTGAGCTGCCCCACGCCAGTTGTGATTTCAACCATGATCCGCACTCGGCCATCGTCGATGCCAGCCAGACCCGCGTGTCCGGCCCTCGGTTGGTCAACCTGCTGGCCTGGTTCGACAACGAATGGGGTTTCGCCAATCGCATGCTCGACGTCGCAGAGCACTATCTGCACGTCATAAACCAACAATCTCCAAAGGCATGAAGGACTGACTCAATGACCGTGTTGAAGATGAGCGACCTCGATCTCAAGGGTAAGCGCGTACTGATCCGCGAAGACCTCAACGTGCCCGTCAAGGACGGCAAGGTCACCAGCGATGCGCGGATCGTCGCATCGCTGCCGACCATCAAGCTGGCCCTGGAAAAAGGCGCCGCGGTGATGGTCTGCTCGCACTTGGGGCGCCCTGTCGAAGGTGAGTTCTCTGCCGAGAACAGCCTCAAGCCGGTAGCGGACTACCTGAGCGAGGCGCTGGGCCGTGACGTGCCGCTGGTGGCCGACTATCTGGGCGGCGTCGAGGTCAAGCCCGGCGACGTGGTGCTGTTCGAGAACGTGCGCTTCAACAAAGGCGAGAAAAAGAACGCCGATGACCTGGCCCAGCAATACGCCGCTCTGTGCGACGTGTTCGTGATGGACGCCTTCGGGACTGCTCACCGCGCCGAGGGCTCAACCCATGGCGTGGCCAAGTTCGCCAAGGTTGCCGCCGCAGGCCCGCTGCTGGCGGCCGAGCTGGAAGCGCTGGGCAAGGCGCTGGGCGCGCCGGCCAAGCCGATGGCGGCCATCGTCGCGGGCTCGAAAGTGTCGACCAAGCTCGACGTACTCAACAGCCTGAGCACTATCTGCGACCAATTGATCGTCGGCGGCGGCATCGCCAACACCTTCCTCGCTGCAGCGGGTCACAAGGTCGGCAAGTCGTTGTACGAGCCGGATCTGCTCGACACCGCGCGCGCCATCGCCGCCAAAGTCAGCGTGCCATTGCCGGTGGACGTGGTCGTCGCCAAGCAATTCGCCGAAACCGCCGAGGCTACCGTCAAGGACATCGCCGATGTGGCTGACGATGACATGATTCTGGATATCGGGCCGAAAACGGCGGAGAACTTCGCCCAACTGCTGAAAACTTCGAGAACCATCCTGTGGAACGGCCCGGTCGGCGTGTTCGAGTTCGATCAGTTCGGCAACGGCACCAAGGTGCTGGCCAAGGCCATCGCCGAGAGCTCGGCCTTTTCCATCGCCGGCGGTGGCGACACCTTGGCGGCGATCGACAAGTACGGCATCGGCAGTGATATTTCCTACATCTCCACTGGCGGTGGCGCGTTCCTCGAGTTCGTCGAGGGCAAGGTCCTGCCAGCGGTGGAAATGCTCGAACAGCGCGCCAAGTCCTGACTGACATGAACAGTGGACCAGGGAATCTCCCGATGTTCAAAAGCCTGCCGGCGGCGCTGCTGATCGCCCTGCTGGCGGGTTGCTCCAGTACGCCGGCGGACCAGGCGGTAACGCCCGCGAAGGCCGAAGTGGCCAAACCCAACGGCGGCTGCGCGCAGTCCGACTGGCAGGCGCAGACCGCTCCGGTGATCAGCAAGCGCCAAGGCAACGAGGCGCTGGAAAAGTACAACAGCGAAGAGCCCGGTAACGGTTGCCACTAGGCAACCACTGACCCGGAATACGGTCCTACCCTACAGGTACCGATATTCGCGCGGATGCTGTTGTAGCGAGGGGGCTTGCCCCCGATGGGTTCTGTCGGTTGCATTGATGTCGTGCGCAGAGTTATCGGGGGCAAGCCCCCTCGCTACAGGTCTGCCGGGCTCGGCTTTGGATCAGGGATGGGCTGGAGGCAATTGCGATGAAGACGTCGACGGGTGTGCTGGCGAGCGGTGTGTTTTTGGCTGTACTGATGGTGACCGGATGTTCCGGGCCGAATGGCGCGAAAAGTGCGTGTGAAGTCTTCAGTCCGGCGACGGTCACGGTTCCGACCTCGCAAAACGATCAGCGCGTGGCGACCAATGCCACGGGTGTCCAGAGCGAAGCCGGCGGCCGGGAGCAGAACTGTAACTAGGTGCCACCGGTCGGTGGCGGCCAGCGAGGAGAGGCAATGAAAGGATCGATCGCCCCGGCGATGTGTGCAGTGCTGGGGATGACCCTGCTGGCCGGTTGCAGCACGTGGTGGCCGTCATGGCCGTCGTCTGCGGCGGTATCCGAACCGGCTCCGACGCGCTGGGTCTGTGACAGCCAGGTCGAAGTGTTCTGGCGGTACACCGATGCGGCGCGCGGTAAGGTCGATGTGCGTCTGGGAGGCAAAGACCAGGTCTATCACCTGTCAACCGAGCCCGGCGCCGATGGCCAGATGTTCAGCGATGGCGTGCTGGCGTTCAACGTCAATGACGATCAGGGCCTGGTGTACTGGGTCGCTACCAATGATCTGATTGGCCGAGGCTGCAAGGCGCCCTGAAGCAAGCTCCGTGAAAATCGGGTCTCACCGGTCAAGTGCCGCGCGGTGACCGCACGGTGTTAACCGCAACACTGCAATGCCAATATTGAACAGCGGCCGCCAATACGGCAGGCTTGCACGATTAACGACCCTGGATCGGGAGATACAAATACAATGGCACTCATCAGCATGCGCCAGATGCTGGACCACGCAGCCGAGTTCGGCTACGGAGTCCCCGCTTTCAACGTCAACAACCTTGAACAGATGCGCGCAATCATGGAAGCCGCGGACAAGACCGATTCGCCGGTTATCGTTCAAGCCTCGGCGGGTGCACGCAAGTACGCGGGTGCTCCGTTTCTGCGCCATTTGATTCTCGCCGCGATCGAGGAATTCCCGCACATCCCGGTGTGCATGCACCAGGACCACGGCACCAGCCCCGACATCTGCCAGCGTTCGATCCAGCTGGGTTTCAGTTCGGTGATGATGGACGGCTCCCTGGGCGTCGACGGCAAGACCCCGACCGACTACGAATACAACGTGCGCGTGACCTCGCAGACCGTCTCCTTCGCCCACGCCTGTGGCGTGTCGGTAGAAGGCGAGCTGGGCTGCCTGGGTTCGCTGGAAACCGGTCAGGCTGGTGAAGAAGACGGCGTTGGCGCCGAGGGCATCCTCGACCACAGCCAGATGCTGACCGACCCTGAAGAAGCGGCCGATTTCGTCAAGAAGACGCAGGTCGATGCCCTGGCCATCGCCATCGGTACCAGCCACGGCGCCTACAAGTTCACCAAGCCGCCTACCGGTGACATCCTGGCGATCGACCGCATCAAGGAAATCCACAAGCGCATCCCCAATACCCACCTGGTGATGCACGGTTCGTCCTCGGTACCTCAGGACTGGCTGGCGATCATCAACGAGTACGGTGGTCAGATCAAAGAGACCTACGGCGTGCCGGTCGAAGAAATCGTCGAAGGCATCAAGTACGGTGTGCGCAAGGTCAACATCGATACCGACCTGCGTCTGGCCTCCACCGGTGCGATCCGCCGCTTCATGGCGCAAAACCCGAGCGAGTTCGACCCGCGCAAATACTTCTCTGAAACCGTGAAGGCCATGCGTGACGTGTGTATCGCTCGTTACGAAGCCTTCGGCACCGCAGGCAACGCTTCCAAGATCAAGCCGATCTCTCTGGAAGGCATGTTCCAGCGTTATGTCTCGGGTGAATTGGCCGCCAAGGTCAACTGATTCCTGCAGGCCTAAAAAAACCCCGCGAAGTGCGGGGTTTTTTATTTGAAACGTCCATGCCTCGATTTTCCTTAACCCTGGGTGTGACCGATCACCAGTTTGGAGAAGGAAGTCGAGCCGCCTTCGGTGGCGTATCCGGTGTTGTCCTGAACATAGACGCCAGCCTTGAAGTACAGCGGCTTGACCGCCCAGGCCGGGTCGACCTTGGTGTTCCACTTGAAGTTGTAGGCGGTCACGCTCAAGGTGCCGGATTTGGTCAGGTGGATCATGTAGTTGAGGTTCTTCTTCATCGGCACGCCGGTGGCGATGGTGATGACGGTTGGGTCATCCTGGCCGGGAGTCTGCCGCAACTTGGCGACGATGTTGCCGGTGCCGAGTTTTTCCTTGTACTGGTATTCCACTTTCAGCAGTGGCTCGTTGCTGCCGTTGACGTGGATCTGGCCGATCACGACTTTGCCGGACGACGGTACCTGGTTGACCATCATGGTGGCGGTCAAGGTGTTATCGGCGGCGGTATACAGCCAATTGTGCACGGAGCCGTCGGGATTGGTCTCGCGCAGCTCGCTGCGAGGGTAGATGGCGCTGGCGGTCTTGCTGCCCGTGACCGGTGCCCAGAAGAACAGGGTGCCGGTGTCGGCATGGAAGTATTCGTCTTTGAAGCCCTTGACCAGTGTCGGGGTATCAACGGTGGTAGCGACGCTGCCGACGGGAATGCTGAGGTTCCAGGTGGATAAATCGATCATTGGACTACCTATATGGTTAATTTATGGCGGCACGGACGCCGGATATAAAATTCGAACTTGCCGCGTCGAGAGTTGTCAGAGGCGGCGTCTTTTCCACAGGACCTAGAATATCGATTTGACGAGCGTTCGCCATTATGATGGCGCCAGCCGTTTGTCGACCTCGTGTAAGCCTTTGATTACAGAGTGTCAATCGCCTGACCGTTTATCGGGCGTCAGTTTTTGAGCGCCAATGATGGCACTATTTGGCTGACGCGCCGGTCCATAAGGGTCTAGAGTCAGAGAAAGCTTTAACCCGCGAAAACGCCTCCCTCTGGGCGCCTTTAGCGGTTTGCGTGGTACGGAATCTCGCTTTTTATCGATGTTGCACTGGCCGCTAAGGCTGATACCGTAAAGACACGGATACGCTTGATAGAAGGCGCCGATGTAAGCCGACTGGCCCTCAACACAAGAGAAGCAGCATGGAATGCGCGCAACCCAAAAATACTGAAGGTGGATCGACCCTGCTCGTCGTCGACGATTACCCTGAAAACCTGATCAGCATGCGGGCGCTGCTCGAGCGTCAGGACTGGCAGGTCGTCACGGCTGCGTCAGGCGTCGAGGCATTGGGCGTATTGCTCGAACAGGAAGTCGATCTGGTGCTGCTGGATGTACAGATGCCCGGCATGGACGGTTTCGAGGTGGCGCGCTTGATGCGCGGCAGCCAGCGGACCAAGCTCACGCCGATCATCTTTCTGACCGCCAACGAGCAATCCCAGGCCGCAGTGCTCAAAGGCTATGCCAACGGCGCCATCGACTATCTGTTCAAACCTTTCGATCCGCAGATTCTGCGGCCCAAGGTTCAGGCCCTGCTCGAGCAACAGCGCAACCGCCGCGACCTGCAGCGCCTGACCCGCGATCTCGAAGCCGAACGTGCGTTCAATCAGTCGGTGCTGGAAAACGCCGCCGAGGGCATTCTGGTGGTCTCCGAAAACGGCTCGATCCGTTTCGCCAATCCGGCGATATCCCGGTTGCTGGGCGCTACCCTGGCGGAGCTGCAAGGCAGCTTCCTGCAAGAGCACGTACAAAAACCGGCGCCGCTGGTGTGGGAGGAGTCGGATTTCTTCCGCGCCTACAGCCTGCGCGACACCCTGCGCATCCATGACGCCTTTCTGCGCAACCACGCCGGGCAGCAGATTCCCGTCGCGCTCTCCTGCGCGCCGCTGCCCCTCGAGCAGAAAGCCATGGTGGTGACGGTGCAGGACATGTCGGTGGTGCGCAACCTGCACCAGCAGCTGGAATACCAGGCCGTCACCGATCCGCTGACCGGGCTGCTCAATCGTCGCGGCTTCTATCAGACCGTTGACAGCGCGCTGGTGCGCAACGAGCGTCAGGACAAGACCCAGGCCCTGCTTTATCTGGATCTGGATGGTTTCAAGCGCATCAACGATACCCATGGCCATGACGCCGGAGATCGGGTACTGCGCTGGGTCGCGGAGCAACTCAAGGAGTGCTTGCGGCCCTATGACATCATCGCGCGCATGGGCGGTGACGAGTTCACCGCGTTGCTGGATACCCTCGAATACCCCGAGCAGGCCGCCAAGGTCGCGGAAAAGATCATGGAGCGGGTGGCAACCTTGCAGGAAATCGACGGCATCGAGGTTTCCCTCGGGGTGAGCATCGGTATCGCCACTTACCCCGAGAGCGGCCATCATCTTGACGGTTTGATGCGTGCCGCCGACATCGCCATGTATGCCGCCAAGCAGGCGGGGCGTCAGCAGTATCGTTATTACGATCAAGACATGAACGTTCGTGCACGTTCGCGGATGCTGCTCGAAGAAAGCGTGGCCATGGCCATCGAGAATCATGACTTTTCCCTGGTGTATCAACCGCAAGTCTCGATTGCCGATGGGCGTTTGCGCGGTTTCGAGGCGTTGCTGCGTTGGCAGCACCCCAGCGTCGGCGATGTGCCGCCCGGTCTGTTCATTCCGCTGCTGGAGGAGGCACGGCTGATCAGCCGGCTGACCAGCTGGATCTATCAGCAAGGCGCGGCGCAGCGCAGCGCCTGGAATGCCACCTTTCGCAAGGAGTTGGTGCTCAGCATCAGCTTGAGCAACGCGCAGTTCAGCATGCCCAACCTGGTGACCGAGTTGCAGCGAGCCATTGCCGACAATCATCTGTGTGCCGATCAGCTGGAAATCGAAGTGGTCGAGGCGTCGCTCATGCACAACCCGGCGCATGCCCGGGAACAACTGCAGCAACTCCACAGCCTGGGGGTGAAGATTGCCCTGGACGATTTCGGCAGTGGCAACTGCTCGGTGAAAATGCTTCGCGACCTGCCCATCGATACCCTCAAGCTCGATCGCCAACTGATTTCCCGCCTGCCCGATTCGGCGCACGACGCGGCGATGGCCAAGGGCATCATCGAAATGTGCCTGGCCTTCGATATCACGGTTATCGCCGAGGGTGTCGAAACCCACGAGCAATATCAGTGGCTGCGAGACAACGGCTGCCAGTTCGTGCAGGGTTTCGTGGTGGCCAGGCCGATGACCTCGGCTGATGCCGGGCAGTTTTCCGAGCCGTTCCGGTGGGCGTTGCACTAGGCGCGCGGCAAGAGTCAGGGGCGATGCGCAGTGGCGCTCGCCCCGGTAGACTGACGGCTGATCCTCGGCCAGTCATCGCGCAATGAATCCTTTGAAGTATCTGCAAGCCTATCCCTCATCGCTGCAAGAACAGGTCCGCCAGATGATCGCTCAGGATCGCCTGGGGGATTATCTGCGCCAGCGCTATTCTCAGCGCCACGACGTGCAGAGCGACAAGGCGCTGTACAGTTACGCCCAAGGCTTGAAGCAGGAACACCTGCGCAATGCGCCGAATATCGACAAGGTGCTGTTCGACAATCGCCTGGACCTGACCCACCGCGCGCTGGGCCTGCACACGGCCATTTCGCGGGTGCAAGGTGGCAAGCTCAAGGCCAAGAAGGAAATCCGCATCGCCTCGCTGTTTCGCGATGCCGACCCGCAATTCCTGCGCATGATCGTGGTGCATGAGCTCGCGCACCTCAAGGAGTCGGACCACAACAAGGCCTTTTATCAACTGTGCGAGTACATGCAGCCCGGCTACCAGCAGCTGGAGTTCGACCTGCGCCTGTACCTCACCTTTCGCGATCTTCCGGCGCCCGACCGGCCCTGACCCCAAAAAGGCTTTCGCAATGGATGTGAGCAAGACCAAAACCAGCTTTTATCGCCGCTTGTACGTGGCCTGGCTCATCGATAGCCAAACGGCCAGCAGTGTCCCGGCGCTCACCGAGGTCACTGGGATGCCGCGGCGCACGGCTCAGGACACCATCGCAGCGTTGGCCGATCTCGACATCGTCTGCGAGTTCGAGCAGGGCGATGGCGCGCGGCAGAACGCCGGTTGCTACCGCATTCGTGACTGGGGCGCAGTGCAGCCACAATGGATCGAGGCCAACTTGGCCGGCATCAAGGCGGTGCTGGGCTATCCCTGAACGAGGGCAATAGGGGCCGGCGCTTACTAGCTGTCCTGAAAGATGGTCTATCACCGACCCTCGGGCATTAATGTAACGAAATTGTCTCAGTCCCCGGCTAATTGCCATCACCGGGCTATGCTCGCGCGTTGTTCTTTGTGTAATCTGGGTTGGCTACCCGGTGCATCGATTCCCCTGGGCCGACTGGCCCGTGGACAAAGACAACGCAGGGCGCGGGCCCGTTGATAGGATCAAGAGCATGGGGCGTTTGCATCGAGCCTGTTGTTCACTGGGATTGGGTTTGTTGGTGCCATGCCTGCTGGGGCTGATGTTGCAGATGCCGGCGGCCCAGGCGCAGACGCTCCGATTGGTGGCTGACGCCTGGCCGCCTTTCACTGACGCGACCATGGTCAATGGCGGTTTGGCGACCGACCTGGTCACCCGGGCACTGGTGCGGGCCGGCTACGCCACGCAATTCGAACAGGTGCCTTGGGCGCGTGCCCTGCAGGGTGTGGGCGAAGGGCGCTACGACGTGCTGGTCAACGCCTGGTTCAGCGATGATCGTACCCATCTTGGCCAGTTTTCCGCGCCCTATCTGATCAACCGTATCCGCCTGGTGCGGCGCAAGGGCGACACTCTCGGGTTTCAGGGCGATATCAATACGCTGCATGGTCAGTCCGTGGCGGTGGTCCGTGATTACGCCTACTCCCCTGGTTTCGATGCCGACGAGCAAATCACCAAAGTGCCTGTGCACAATTTTTCGATGGCCGTGCGCATGCTCGCCGCCGGTCGCGTCAACCTCACCCTCGAAGACGAATACGTTGCGCGCTACTACCTGCAGCAGGAGTCGCCGAAAGTGCGCGGCGCCGTCGAATTTTTCGGCCAGCCGCTGACGGAAAACACCCTGCACATCCTGGTCAGCCTGAAAAATCCTCAGCATGACCAGATCGTCGCCGGCTTCGACTCGGCCATCGCCTCGATGAAAGCCGATGGCAGCTACGCCCGGCTGATGCACGATTACGGCATGTAGCGCTGCGGCTCAGGCAGCCTTCTCGTGTTCCTTGATCAAATGCGCCGCCATGGTCCGCAAGGGGCCAAGTTGCCGGCAGATCATCGCCAACTGGCTTTGCACCAGGCGCTGGCCTTCATCGATTTCGTCGGGCATCTGCTCCAGCTCGTTGGCCAGCGCTTCTTCGGCATCGCTGTGCACCGCCACCGCGGTCTTGTTGACCAGGCTGTTGGCGATTTCGTCGATGCTGCCTGACAGCGTCTCCCCTGCGCCCTCGATCAGATGCCTGCGCACCGGCTCCGGCAGTTCGGTGCCGCGGTGTGCGCCCAGGCCCGACAGATAGCTGAGCAGGGTGTGGGACAGCACCAGAAAGCGGAAGCCGACGTCGGCTTCTTTGCGAAAGTGCCCTGGCTCCATCAGCATGTTGGCCAATGTGGTGGAGAGCGCGGCGTCGGCGTTGTGCGCGTTGCGCCGGGCCAGGCGGTAGGCGAGGTCGTCGCGCTTGCCTTGCGCATACTGCTGCATGATCTGGCGCAGATAGATGCTGTTGCAGGTAAGGGTGTTGGCCAGCACCTTGTTGAGCTTGCGACCCTGCCAGTCGGGCAGGAACAGGAACACCGCCATGCCGGCGATCAGGCTGCCGATCAGGGTATCGAACAGCCGCGGCAGGAACAGCCCGTAGCCGTCGCCCGTCTGGTTGAAGCAGAACAGCACCATCAGCGTGATACCGGCGGTGGCCACGGTGTAGCGGGTGGTGCGATTGACGAAGAACACCAGCCCCGCGAGGATCGCGAACAGCGACTGCACCAGCGGGCTGGGGAACAGATCGAACAGCGCCCAGCCGATGGTCAGGCCCACGGCGGTCCCGAGGATCCGCTGTCCCAGCTTGCGCCGCGTGGCGCCGTAGCTCGGCTGACAGACGAATACCGTGGTGAGCATGATCCAGTAGCCCTGGTTGGGGTGAATCAAATGCACCATGGCGTAGCAGATGACCAGCGCCAGCGGCAGGCGCAAGGCATGGCGGAACAGCAGGGAGGTGGGCGTGAGGTTCTGGCGGATGCGTGCCCAATAGTCCTTCAATCCCCGTGGCGAGCGATCCAGCAGGCTGCTGTCGGTGTTGTCCGCCAGTTTGTCCGGGTTGCTGGCGTCGCTGAGCAGGCGATCCAGGGTTGCAAGGTTGTTGGCCAGGGCCCGCAGCGAGCGCAGCAGTCCGCGCCAGGCCGGATTGTTCTGCTCGCGAAGGAAATTCAGCGAGGCGTGCAGATCGTCCAGCGCCTCGGCGAAGTTGGCGTCGTAGTTGAACGGCTGGCGCAGCTGGATCGACTCCGACAGGCGCCGGCACGCCGCCCCTTGCTGGCGCAGCAGGCGCTGGCAGCGATACAGCACATCGCTATGAAAAAACGCTTCGGTCAGGGCGTTGTAGGGGTAGTGCGAGGAGCTTGCCCGTTCGTGGATGTCCTGGGCCAGAAAGTACAGCTTCAGGTAGCGGCTTACCTTGGACCCCGGCCGCGTGCTGCCGACCCGGTGCAGGATGATTTCCTTGGAGGCGTTGAGCGCCGCCACCACGCGGCCGTTCTGCTTGGCCAGCTCCAAACGCCGGGCTTCGATGTCGAGGCCGCGGATGGGTTCGAACAGCGAGGACTTGAGCTTGAGGTATTGGCCCAGCTCGCGGAACAGTCGGGCCAGGCTCTGCTGCACCGGCTGGTTGGAGAACAGCGCCTGCCACAGGACCGAGAGCATGCCGTACCAGCCGGCACCCGCGACCAGCAACATGGGCTCGTGCCAGAAATCCGTGACCTCGCCGCCGCGCTGGTCGACACCGATCATGGTGTACACCGAGAGGATCAGCGTGGCATAGGCGATGGCGCCGTAGCGTTCGCCCAGCGAGCCGAGCATGGTCAGGGCGAAGGCCGCCACCGCCAGGGCGCAGACGAACAGGATTGGATAGGGAAATAACAGCTCTACCGCCAGTGCGCCTACGCTGAAGCACAGTAGCGTCACTATCAGGGCGGTCAGACGGCCTTGCCAGTTGTCGTCTGTCTCGGCCAGAGCGCTGGCGATAATCCCCAGAAACAACGGGATCAGCAAGCGCATCTCGTTCTGCCACCAGCACAGCGCCATGCTGCCGGTCAGGGCGATGAATACCCGCACGCTATAGCTGAACTTGTCGAGCGCCCATACGCGGCGCAGGGTCTGGCGAAAAGAGGTCGATGCCATGGGGTGGGGCGAACCAGTGGGGCAGAGGGAGCTATCTTAATGGAGGCAGCAGTAGGGCCGATACAGAAAAAATCCCACATGTAGCGAGGGGGCTTGCCCCCGAAAAATGATCGAGACACCTCGGAGTGCCTGATCCACCGAATCGGGGGCAAGCCCCCTCGCTACAGGAAGATCATCAAACATACTGCGCCGCCGCGTACCCCGAGGCCCAGGCCCACTGGAAGTTGAAGCCACCCAGATGTCCGGTCACGTCCAGTACTTCACCGATAAAGTACAAGCCGGGGCTTTTCAGCGATTCCATGGTCTTGGACGACACCTCACGGGTATCGACACCGCCCTGGGTCACCTCGGCTGTGCGATAGCCCTCCGTCCCCGCCGGTACCAGGCGCCAGGCTCCCAATTGCCCGGCAATTTCAGCCAGTTGCGCCGGGGTGTACTGCTTCATCGGCCGCGACTCGAACCACAGGTCGGCCAGCAGCGTGGCCATCTTCTTGGTGAAAACCTCGCTCAGCAGCGTCTTGAGCTCGCTGTTGGGGCGCTCGGCTTGCTGCTGCGTCAGCCAGTCCAGGGCATCGACATCTGGCAGCAGATTCAGCTCGATGCTGTCGCCCGGCTCCCAGAACGACGAAATCTGCAGAATCGCCGGGCCGCTGAGCCCGCGATGAGTGAACAGCAAGTTCTCGCGAAAGCTCCGGTCGTTGCAACTGGCCACGCAGTCCACCGAGGTGCCGGACAGCTCGGTGCACAGCGATTTCAACTGATCGGTGATGGTGAAAGGCACCAGACCCGCGCGGGTCGGCAGCACGCTGTGGCCGAATTGCCGGGCGATCTGGAAGCCGAAGCCGGTGGCGCCGAGGGTAGGAATCGACAGGCCGCCGGTGGCGATCACCAGCGACTGGCAAGCGAACTCGCCGGCACTGGTGGCGAGTCGGTAGCCGCTTTCGGTTTTTTCGATCGATTCCACATTGGTGTCCAGGCGAAGATCGACTTTGGCATCGCTGCACTCGTTCAGCAGCATCTCGAGGATGTCGCTGGACTTGTTATCACAGAACAGCTGGCCGAGTTTCTTCTCGTGGTAAGGCACACCGTGCTTGGCCACCAGTGCGATGAAGTCCCATTGGGTGTAGCGCGCCAGGGCCGACTTGCAGAAATGCGGATTCTGCGAGAGAAAATTGCTCGGTTCTGTGTACAGGTTGGTGAAATTGCAGCGCCCACCTCCCGACATCAGGATTTTCTTGCCGGCCTTGTTGGCGTGATCCAGCAACAGCACCTGACGGCCGCGTTGAGCGGCGCTCAGGGCGCACATCAGGCCGGCGGCACCCGCGCCAATGATGATGACTTCGGTAAAGCGCACTGCGGAGTTCTCCAGAAAAAATCACTGTAGCGAGGGGGCTTGCCCCCGAAAATAGCCAACATACCGAGGTGCACCTGACACACCGAATCGGCGGCAAGCCCCATCGCCACAGGCGTTCAGAGAATCTTCACCTTCAGCGAACGACCCTTGATCTTGCCGCTATTGAGGCGCTGTACCGCCTGTTTGGCCACATCGCGTTCCACCGCCACATAGGCCTGAAAGTCGAAAATAGCGATCTTGCCCACTTGGGTGCCAGCGATCCCGGCGTCACCGGTCAAGGCGCCGAGAATGTCCCCGGGGCGTACCTTGTCCTTGCGCCCGGCGCCGATCAGCAGGGTCGACATCGGCGGCAACAACGGCGCGCCTCCCTTGGACACCAACTCGCTCAGCGGCGCCCAGTTGAGCGGCGACTTCTGCAGCTGTTCGATGGCCTGGGCGCGATGCGCTTCCGACGGCGCTACCAGGCTGATGGCCATGCCGCTTTCGCCCGCACGCCCGGTACGGCCGACGCGGTGAATATGGATTTCCGAATCACGCGCCAGCTCGACGTTGATGACCATGTCCAGGGCATCGATATCCAGCCCGCGGGCGGCGACATCGGTGGCCACCAGCACCGAGGTGCTGCGGTTGGCGAACATCGCCAGGACCTGATCGCGATCACGCTGTTCCAGATCGCCATGCAAGGCCACGGCGCTGAAACCCTTGGCTACCAGGTGCTCGACCGTTTCCTGGACCTGCTGCTTGGTAAAGCAGAACGCCACGCAGGACTGCGGTCGGAAGTGCCCCAGCACCTTGGTCACGACGCTCATGCGCTCGTCCGGGGAAATTTCGTAGAAACGCTGCTCGATCTGGCTGTCGGCATGCAGCGATTCGGCCTTGACCTGCTGCGGATCGCGCATGAACTTGGACGAAAGCTGCTTGATGCCGACCGGATAGGTGGCCGAGAACAGCAAGGTCTGACGGCGCGCCGGGGTCTGCTCGATGATGTCGGCGATGGCGTCGTAGAAGCCCATGTCGAGCATGCGGTCGGCTTCGTCCAGCACCAGGGTGTTGAGGCCGTCGAGCACCAGCGAGCCCTTGCGCAGGTGCTGCTGGATGCGCCCGGGGGTGCCGACGATGATGTGCGCGCCGTGCTCCAGCGAGGCGATCTGCGGGCCGAAGGACACGCCGCCGCACAGGGTCAGCACCTTGATGTTGTCTTCGGAGCGCGCCAGGCGACGGATTTCCTTAGCCACCTGGTCGGCCAGCTCGCGGGTCGGGCACAGCACCAGCGCCTGGCAGCCGAAGTAGCGCGGATTGATCGGGTTCAGCAAGCCGATCCCGAACGCGGCGGTCTTGCCGCTGCCGGTCTTGGCCTGGGCGATCAGGTCCAGGCCCTTGACGATCACCGGCAAGCTCTGCGCCTGGATTGGCGTCATCTGGGCATAACCGAGCGATTCGAGGTTAGCCAGCATGCCGGCAGACAGCGGCAAAGTGTTGAAAGCGGTGTTGGTCACGGGACGGCCCTGCAAAAAAAGCAAAATGTCGCGTAGTGTAACAGCCCGTGACCCATGACCCTATGCTTCGATTTCCGCTTCCTTACGGGGCGTCCCGCTGCTGGGCTTGTTCGACAGCTGGGCGAAGATCGCCGCCGCCAGCATGGTCATGATGCCGATGGTCAAGAATGTCAGGTGGAAGGCCTCCACGGTGGTGGTGCCGTCGATGCCCACCGAAGTGCTGAACCCGCCGAGCAGCGCTCCGGCGCAGGCCACGCCCAGGCTCATGGCCAGTTGCGCGACCACTGACAGCAGGCTGTTGCCACTGCTGGCGTCGGCGTCGTCGAGGTCGATCAGGGTCACGGTGTTCATCGCCGTGAACTGCATCGAGTTGACCGCCCCGAGCATTGCCAGCTGCACCAGCAGCAAGCCATAGGGCGTCGCCGGCGTGACCAGACCGAGGCTGCACAGCAGCAAGCCCAGCAGTAAGGTGTTGCCGGTGAGGATGACCCGGTAGCCGAATCGCTCGATCAGCGGCTTGGCGATCGACTTGGCAACCATCGCCGCCGCCGCCAGGGGAATCATGCTCATCCCGGCTTCGGACGGCGAATAGCCCATGGCCACTTGCAGCAACAGCGGCACCAGGAACGGCAGAGCACCACCGCCCAGGCGTGCGAACAGGTTGCCGAGGATGCCCACGGCGAAACTGCGGGTGCGGAACAGCGTCGGCGAAAACAGCGGATTGTCGATGTGCCCGGCGCGCAGCCAGTACGCCGCCAGACACGCCATGCCGGCGAACAGCAGCAGCATCACTCGCAGGTGTGGCAGGTGCAGTTCGCCCAGGCCTTCCATGGCAATGGTGATCAGCACCATGGCCGCGCCGAACAGCAGGAAGCCGACGCCGTCGAAGGCGGTGCGGGTGCTGCCGCGCAGGTCCGGGAGGATCTTCCAGATCGCCCAGCAGCCGATCGCGCCCACGGGCAGGTTGATCAGGAAGATCCAGTGCCACGTCAGGTATTGCACCATCCAGCCGCCCAGCGTCGGCCCGATCAGCGGGCCGAGCAGGCCGGGTACGGTGATGAAGCTGAGGATGCGCACCAACTCCGAGCGCGGATAAGTGCGCAGCACCACCAGCCGCCCCACCGGCAGCATCAGCGCGCCGCCCAGCCCTTGCAGAACGCGCGAGATCACCAGCACGTCGAGCGTGTGCGAGAGGGCGCAAGCCAGCGAACCGAGGCTGAACAAGAAGATGGCGCTGAAAAACACCTTCTTGGTGCCGAACCGGTCGGCAATCCACCCGGAACCGGGGATCAGCAGGGCTACCGTGAGCATGTAGGCGATCACCACCGACTGCATGCGCAGCGGATTTTCCGCCAGATCGCGGGCCATGGCCGGCAATGCGGTGTTTAGAATGGTGCCGTCCAGCGATTGCATAAAGAACGCGATGGCCACCACCCAGGGCAGCCAGCGGGCGGTGACGGGGTCGAGCGGTGGTTTTGTGGGCATGTTGGCTCTTGGTCTTGTTGGAAGCACAAAGGTAGCGAGGGGGCTTGCCCCCGAAAAATGGCCGGGGCACCCTAGAGGGCCTGATACACCGAATCGCAGGCAAGCCTCCTCGCTACAGGGTCAAGGTAATGGCTTTGATCAGCGCCCCCGGCAGATGGCTCGAAGACGTCCGTCGTTCACTGTAAGTACTGGTGGAAAGCATCATCTCGCGCTCTACGGTCAAGGCTTCCAGCTGTTCACCGAACAAGCTATAGAGGCTGTCATCGAAACGCATGGTGCTTACCGGCGCCTGAATGCGGCCGTCTTCGACCCAGAAGGTGGCGAATCGCGTCAGGCCGGTCATCCGCGCGGCAGGCAGGTCCGAGTAGTTGAGGTACCACAGGTTGCTGATGTACAGCCCGGTACCCAAACGTTGCAGGATGTCCTGCTGGCGCAGATCGCCGGCGGCCATCTCCAGCGCGCTGGGGTATTCACCGCCGCCGGCGCCGTTGCATTGCAGACCGTATTCGCTGGCGCTGCGGGAATCGACCAGGCGCTCGCCGGCACGTCCCTGGCGGATCAGCACCAGGTCGTCGCGCGGATAGCCCTCTTCGGAAAAGCTCGGGCTCAAGGAGCCGCTGACCTGTTCGCTGAGGGTGACCAGCGGGCTCAGTTGCTGATCGCCTTCGTAAAGGCGCTGCAGGGGGCTGTTCTTGCTGGCGATGGCCTGGGCGGAAAAACCACCCCAGCTGAGCATGCCGACCAGTTCGTCTACGGCCGCTGGCGCGAGGTAGGCGCGGTAACGGCCGGGCTGCAGGCTTTTGAGCGGCTGGGTCAGGTGTTGCAGTTGCTGGCGCGCGGCCTCGAGGCGCGATTCGAAGGCCACCTGCTGCCAGCGCTGGCCGGCGTAGTTGGCCTTGACCGCTTCACCATTGGCGTGGAACAGGCTCCAGTCCAGATTGAAACTGTTGGCCTGATGCCAGCCGACGGCGCCGTGGGAGTTAGCGAAGCCGCGGCTGATCGGGCCGGCGGCATAAATGCCCACCAGGTCGAGGCCGCCGGCAGCGGCGCAGATCTGCTGCACTACCGCGTTGGCATCGGGCAACGGCTGTTCGAGCACCATATGGCTCTGCCAATCGTCGTTGTTGAGTTGCAGATAAGGATCGGCCGGCAACAGCGGCAAGGTCGCCCGCAACGAGCGCAGGGCGTCGGCCAGACGCTGGCGATCGACGCCCAGGTGGCCGCTCAAGGCCAGGTGCAAGGTGGCCTGGCGGCCGTTGTCGATGAGTTTGAGGTCGACCTCAATCTGCGTCACATGCCCGGCCTGGCGCACCTGAGCATGATTGAAACGGATGAAATCCGAGGCCTCGGCGTTGTAGCCGAAGGTGAAGTGCGCCGGGGCATCGACCGACTCGCCGAGCCAATGCACCAGGGCCTGAAAATGGGCGAAGGATTCGTTATGCATCAGGCATCGCCTCCAAACACGTCGATCTGGCTGAATACGCAGGCCGGCGAGGCGTGGCCGACGTTGACCACCTGGTTGGGCTCACCCTTGCCGCAGTTGGGGGTGCCTAGTACCTCAAAGGTGCTCAGATCGCCCACGGCGCTGAGGTTGCGCCAGAACTGTGCGGAAATGCCGCGATAATTGGGATTCTTGACCACGCCTTTGAGCTCGCCGTTTTCGATCAACTGGCCCCATTCGCAGCCGAACTGGAATTTGTTGCGGGCGTCGTCGATCGACCAGGAGCGGTTGGTGGCCATCAGAATGCCGTGCTCGATGTCGCCGATCAGGCGTTCCAGCGGCTGGTCGCCGGGCTCGATGTTGAGGTTGGCCATGCGGTCGATGGGCGCGCGGTTCCAGCTGCAGGCGCGGCTGTTGGCGACCCCGGTCATGCCGCTGCGGTGCTGGGACAGCGCGCCGCCCAAGGGGCGCACCAGTACGCCATCACGGATCAGGAATTCCTTGCTGGCCGGGGTGCCGTCATCGTCGAAGCCGTAGCTGGCCAGTTGCTCGGGGATGTCGGGGTCGAAGGTGACATTGAGCAGCGGCGAGCCATATTGCAGGTGGCCGAAGTCCTCGACCTTGATGAAGCTGGTGCCGGCGTAGTTACGCTCGTCGCCCAGGATGCGGTCGAGCTCCAGCGGGTGGCCTATCGACTCGTGTATCTGCAGGGCCATCTGATCCGGCAGCAACAGCAAGTCGCGCGGGCCTTCGGGGGTATTGGGCGCAGCCAGCAGTTGCAGGGCCTGATCGGCGACCCGTGCCGCGGCGCCTTGCAGCCCGCAGCGCTGGATCACGTCGGTGCCACCCTGCTGGCCGAAGTTCTCCCGGCCAAGGCTGCGTGACTGGGTGTCCTGGCCGTCGTGGGCGGTGACGCTGATGCCGGGGTACACGAAACGCCAGGCCTGACGGATCTCGGCGCCGGCGCTGTTGAGGTAGATCTGCTCGACGTCACTGAGCCCGAGGCTGGCTTGCCAGCTCACCAGATGGCGATGCGCGGGGACGGCGGCGGACTCGGCGGCCAGCAGTGCATAGCAATCGCTCAGGGACGCAAACGGCGTTTCGATACCGGGTGAGCTGTAGTCGAAACGCCCTTGCGCGACCTCCTGGGTGGTCAGATCGAGCAGGGCGTGGGGCTTGATCGCGCGCGCCTGCTGCTCGGCGCGGCTGAGCGCCTGCTGCAGGCCTTGCAGGGAGAGATCAGGAGTGGCTGCGTAGGCCTCGACGCCGTTGACCCGCACGGTCAGCATCACCCCTTCATCGAGACTCAGGCTGGGCGGTTCGGCGATATTCTTGCGCACCGACAGATACTGGCGCGATCGACGCACGTAGCGAAGCGAGAAGAACTCCGCGCCCGTGCTCAGGGCGGCGAAGCGCTGCCTGAGTGACGCGGTGAAGTCGAACATGCTTGGCTCCTTTGGCGAATGGCTACAGGTCTTTCCATAGCGAATCAAAATCATCTTCCGGCGCTGCACCGCCCGTGGTGCCCGGGACGCTGCCCGGATCAGCCGGTTGCTCGAGGGCGCGGTATTCGAACTGATTGAAGCTGCCGGTGCTGGCGACACGCTTGCCAAGGCCGGCGCGACTTTCGTCGCCGTTGGTGTTGATCACCACCTTGTTGCCCTCCTGAAAGGGCAGGCGCGGTGCCAGCAGGGTGGCGGGGATATCGATGGCGCGGATTTCCGGCAGCAGCAGGCCGCGCAGGTATTGGCTGTTGGGCTCATTGGTGCGCACCAGTTGCAGTCCGCACGGTTGAGCATTGGGGGCGACCAGTTCGATGCCCATTTGCGTGCCGCCGCTGCGCACCTGGCGCACCCAGCGCACCACGGCGATGCTCCAGCCCTGGGAAGGCGCGTCTTGAATGCCGACCATCTCGCCGGCCTGCAACTGCGCCGGCACGTCTTTCAACCAGGCCAGGCAGTAACCGCCCGGACTGTGATTGACGATCTGCAGCACGTAGGTGGGGTAGTCCTCCGTGGTGCTGGCGCTGTTGACGCTCTCGCCGGCCGCGCCCGGCTGGCTGTACTGGATCTCTTCGAAGCCCGAGCTCATCTTCTCGGCATCGAACGCATGGCCCCAGGTGTCCGGCGTCGTCACGGCGCCGAACTCTGCGGCACGGCCGGCCGGGCGCCGCAGGATATCGCTGAACGAGCGCTCGCCGCCGAGGTGGTAGTGCAACGAGCTCATGCCCACGCACAGGGTCAAGGTGCCCTGGCCGGGGGTGCGCTGAAAGGTGCGCTCGGCCACGTCGCCCCAGGCCGCCGCGACCAGTTGCAGCAGGTCGCTGCTGATGCCGTTGGGCATCGACAGCCTGGATTGACTGCGCTGTTCGGCGGGTAGCTCGAGGTAGGTCTTGATCGCTGCGGCCAGGGGTTGCGGGTCCAGGCCGGGCAGGTTGGCCACTTGCTCGTCGGTGAACAGGGTCTTGTAGCGCGGCGGGCCGTCGACGCCGGGGGCAATGGCGAACAGGCTCGACGGCTCGCTGGCGGGCTGGAACCTGACCAGAGCGCTCCAGGCTTCCAGGGCCTCGGCCAGCTTGGAAATGGCGCTTTGGCGCATCTGGTTGCAGCGCGAACTGCCCAGCAGCAAGGCGCAGGCGTAGGTCTGCTCCGGGGTCATGCTGCGCGTCGCCAGCGCCAGTTGATCAGCGACCAGGGTGTTTTGCACCTTGTGCTCGCGGGCTATCTGATAAAGCTGGTGCAGTTCGAGCCACAGGCCCTCAGGGACCGGGCAGTACAGCAGGCTGGCGCGCACCAGCGGGCCGTTCAGGCAGTGCAGCGCGCGCTGGATGGCCACGGCGAGCAGTTGCACGCGGTCCTTGCCGAGTTTGGGCACGATATCGACGATGATCTGCTTGTAGCCGATGGCCAGTTGGTTTTGCAGGGCCTGGCACAGATTGGCGACCTTGCGCGCGCGCTCATCCAGAACGATGGCCTGATTGAGGAAGTGCCGCTCCAGGTGCTTGCAGACGTAATAGACCTCGGGCCGCAGCAGTTCCAGCAGTTGCACGCGGTTTTCACTGGGGGTGACCAGCTGATTGAGTTCGGCCATGCCTTGGTACAACTGCCGCGCCATTTCCCCGATGTTTGCCTTCGGTAGCGCGGCAATCCAGCGTTTGAGCTCGCGCGGGTTCGCCTCGCAGAAGCTCAGGCTCAACTGCGATGGCGTCGGTGCGCGCAACAACAGGTGGGGGCTGGGGCGTGACATCACTCAATTCCTGGTATTGATTGCAGCTCCACGTGCAAATAGCGACCCGGACGAGCGGGCGCACAGCGCTCGATCAACCGGCCTATCGCAGGGACTCTAGCAGTATTGCGAGCGCATCGCAGGATCACTGATGCTACATGGCAATTTGAGATCCGTGCGATCGTTTCGTTCATTACGGCCCGGCACCTGTGCAGGGCCTGCTGGGGGCTCATGGCCGGGCAGGCGATGCCAGGCCCTGGCCCATCCGCACCGGCGAACCGGCCGTCAGAGAATGCGCCCATTTTACCTGCTCTGGGCCAAACAGCACGATGGCGGTCGAGCCCAGCTTGAAACGGCCCAGTTCGGCGCCCTTTTCCAGATGGATCGGTGCCCGCGCGGCTTCGTCGTAGCGGAACGTCTTCAGCTCGCGCTTGGGTGGCGTCACCAGCCCGGCCCACACGGTCTCGACCGAGGCCACGATCATCGCGCCTACCAGCACCACGGCCATCGGCCCGCGTTCGGTGTCGAACAGGCAGACAACGCGCTCATTGCGGGCAAACAGCTCGGGGACGTTTTCGGCGGTGGTCTGGTTGACCGAGAAGATCCGCCCCGGCACGTAGACCATTTCCCGCAGGGTACCGGCCAGCGGCATGTGCACGCGGTGATAATCCTTGGGCGACAGATAGACGGTGGCAAACTCGCCGCCCATGAACGGCGCGGCGTTGGCCTGGTCGCCACCCAGCAGCTCGAGCACGCTGAAGCTGTGGCCCTTGGCCTGGAAGATGCGGCCGTGCTCGATGGGGCCCAGTTGGCTGATGGCGCCGTCGGCCGGGCAGAGGATGGCTGCGGGTGTCGGGTCCAGTGGGCGCGCGTCGGGCTTCAGCGCGCGGGTGAAGAAGGCGTTGAAGTTTTCGTAGGCGGTGACGTCCTCGACCAGCGCTTCGGACATGTTGACCTGATAGCGCTTGGCGAACCATTGGGTGAAGGCATTCTTGAACCAGGGCGCACGGCATTCGGCGACGCAGCCCGCCAGACGCGACAGCAGGTGATGGGGCAGCAAGTACTGGCAGATGATGAACAAGCGAGATTTCATGGACATTCCTTAAACTTCGACCGGGGTGTCGGGGTGGTTGCCCCATTCGCCCCATGATCCGGCATAGCCTTTGACGCGCGGGTAACCCAGGTGCTTGGCCACCAGGTAGGTGAAGCCCGAGCGGTGGTGGGTCTGGCAGTGGGTGATGACTTCTTTCTCGGGGGTGATGCCGAGGCTGACGAGCACGGTAGCGATGTCCTGGCGAATGCGCAGGGAGCGCTCCTTGTCCATGCCGGCCGTCCATTCGTAATTGATGGCGCCGGGGACATGTCCGGCCTTGGCCGCGAGCACCTTGGCGCCGGAGTACTCCAGCGGGCCGCGGGCATCCCAGACAGCCACATCGGCAGCGCCCAGGCGACTTTGCAGGTACTCGCGGGTCGCGGTAGGGGCATCGTGCAGCGTGAGCGAGACTGGGCCACCGGCAGGGCTCGGGGTCATGCTGGACAGTGGCAGTCGCTCCGCTTCCCAGGCCAGCATGCCGCCATTGAGGTAGTGATAGCGCGTGTGGCCGATGACATCCAGCAGCCAAATGAACCGTCCGGCCCAGCCGCCGCCTTCGTCGTCGTAGACCACATAGGTGGCCTCGGCGTTGTGGCCGAGTTCGCCGAACAGCGCTTCGAGCGCCGCCTGGGTGGGCAGCAGACCCGGAGCGGGCGCTTGCCCCAGCTGGGTGCGCTTGGGATCGACGAAATGGGCGCCCGCGATATGCCCGGCCTGGTAGCGTGCCGCGCTGGAGAGGTCGACCAGAATCAGGCCCGGTGCATCCAGGCGCTCCTGCAGTTCGCAAGGCTCTATGACCAGCGGCAAACCGGAGAAATCAGGCATGTGCAATCACCACGTCGAGGGAAAGCCGCGATTGTAACGCAAGCATCAGCGGCTGCGGTTGCTAAAGGTGGTCAGGGCGCGTTCGATGCATTGTGCGGTCTTGCCGAAGGCCTGCACGGTGATCTCGGAAAACGGCCCGCCGCCTTGATCGGCCAGCAGGATCATGACCACCCGGCCGTTGCTCACCAGCGAGCGCACCAGCAGGTTATCGCCGCGGAACAGGGTGCGCAGGCTGGCGGGCAGCTTGGGCCAGTACTGGTCGTGGTTCTCCAGAGTGATACGGACTTGTCCGGCCTGGCGCGTCAGGTGCTGCAGCAGGGTGCTGTGGTCGATGTTCAGGGTCAGCTGCGCCGAAGGCTCCGGCAAGCCGGCAATCTGATGGACGCGCAGCTGGCTCATGGCCTTGTCGGTCATCAGCATCATGACGCGGCTCATGCCGCTCGCCACCAGCGCATCGCGCGCCCAGTTGGTCAGCTCCATGGCATTGTTGAAGCGGCTCGGTTCGGCCAGCAGCTCGGTGCAGAATTTGCTCCAGCGCTTGAGGTCATGGGCGCTAGGCGCCGCTGCGGCGACCATGCCCTTGTGCACCCGGCGTTGATCCCACGGCCAGAGCAAGGCGGTCGCCGGGTGCCAGATGCCCGGGCCGGCGTGGTTCTGGGCACTGGTGACGGCTTGCTGGTGCACCTGCTGTTGCAGATCGCCCAACGGCATTTGCAGGTACAGGCAGGTCAGGTACTGCCAGCGGGTGTTGTGCGGGCTGTCCCAAGCCTGTTGCGCCGACAGCGCCAGACCGTTGGCCAGCAGCACGGTATTGGCGGGCTGGTTGAGCCAGCGTCGCAGCTCCGGGTCGCTGTCGAGTTCCTGCTGTTGTTGCAGGCCCAGTTCGCGGTGCCGGGCGATGTGCATGACGCGTACCAGTTGCCGCCGCTCGGTCTGCAGCAGGCGATAGCCCTGGATGATCCACAGCGGCAGGCGCCACAGCTCGGCCAGGGCCTGGCACAGCTCCAGCAGGCGGATGCCGAACAGTTCGAGCTCGACCTTGGCCACCGGTTCGTTCTTGTGGATCACCCGCAGCTCCCACTCTTCGAGCAGCTTGGGGTGGCTGATCGCCAACGGCCACAATGGCGAGAGAAACAACAGGCTGCCCCAGTGGATCTCCTGCCACAGGCGCGCCAGCCGCGCGGCGAACAGGCCATTGGCCTGCTGGCTGGCGTGCAGGCTGATCATTTGCAGCTGGCGCAGGGCCACTGGCAGGTCCGCTGGTTCAACGGCCGGCAACGAGCGCAACAACTCGCCGGTGCGCTTGAGGCCCAGGCGATTGATGGCGACTTCCAGGCTCTCGGCAGGCTCCACCAGCCCGTTGCTGACCGCCATGTTGGCTTCGCGGATCACGCTCAGCACCAGCGCCGGGCTATCCTGCATGCGTTCGGCGATCTCACGCATCGAGCGGTTGCTATCGTTGATCGCGCTGCTGACCCGCTCGTGGGCCAGACGCGGCACCGGCAGGCGAATGCTGTTGAGCAGCTTGATCCAGGCTTGTAGCGTACGGGGTGTCTGCGGTGGCATGGGCACTTCACTGGCATGCGGGAGGGGGCAAACTGGTTTTTCATGTCGACTAACTATAGTCTGGCGCACCTCTGCCGATAAGTAGGGCATCTGAACTAAATTGCTTGTGCCCAGCCCCGTCCACGACTTCGTAAGTGTTTGCTAACCTATGGCTAAAATCATCGGCATCATCGTCGTAATCGCTAGTGTGCTAGGTGGTTACGTGCTGTCCCACGGTCAAATCGCAGCACTGATTCAGCCTTTCGAGGTGATGATCATTGGCGGCGCGGCGCTGGGCGCATTCCTGCAGTCCAACCCGGGCTACATGACCATGCACGTCTTCAAGAAAGCCTTGAAGATGTTCGGCTCGCGGTTCACCCATGCTTTTTACCTCGAAATTCTCAGCCTGATCTACGAGATTCTCAACAAGAGTCGTCGTGAAGGCATGATGGCCATCGAAGCGGACATCGAAGACGCTTCGGCCAGCCCGATTTTCGCCAAGTATCCGACCATCCTCAAGGATGAGCGCATGACTGCGTTCATCTGCGATTACCTGCGCATCATGTCATCCGGCAACATGGCTCCCCACGAGCTCGAAGGCCTGTTCGACATGGAAATCCTCAGCATGAAGGAAGAGCTCGAGCACCCGTCCCACGCGGTAACCGGTATTTCCGATGGCCTGCCGGGCTTCGGTATCGTCGCGGCGGTACTGGGGATCGTGGTGACCATGGCGTCGCTGGGCGACGGTGACAAGGCGGCGATCGGTGGCCACGTGGGGGCCGCGCTGGTGGGTACCTTCCTCGGTATTCTGGCGGCCTATGGATTCTTCGGCCCGTTGGCCCAGTGCCTGGCCCATGATGCCAAGGAAGAGGTCAACGTCTACGAGGCGATCAAGGCCTCACTGGTGGCTTCTGCCTCGGGCATGCCGCCGTCGCTGGCCGTGGAGTTCGGTCGCAAGGTGCTGTATCCAGCCCACCGCCCCAGCTTTGCCGAGCTGGAGCAAGCGGTTCGCGGTCGCTGATCCATGGAGAACAACCAGCCCATAATCATCAAGCGCGTCAAGCGCTTCGGTGGCGGACACCACGGGGGCGCCTGGAAAATCGCCTTCGCCGACTTCGCTACGGCAATGATGGCGTTCTTCCTGGTGCTGTGGCTGCTGTCCAACGCCACGCCGGAGCAGAAGATCGCCATTGCCGGCTATTTCAAGGACCCGATCGGCTTTACCGAAAGTGGCTCGCCCTATGTGATCGATCTCGGCGGTTCGCCACAGCTGGCGCCGGATTCCACGCTCAATCCCGAGCAGGAAGTGTCCCCGGCCAAGCCCGAGACCCAGAAGAACGATACCCAGGACAACACCAGCAAGAACGACGAGGCGGTCGAGAAGCAACGCCTTGAACTGCTGCTGCAGGAATTGCAGACCAAGGTCGACGAGAACCCGCAACTGGCCAAGTTCAAGGACCAGATCCTGTTCGAGATCACCCAGGAAGGCTTGCGCATCCAGATCACCGATGCCGACAATCGGCCGATGTTCGACCTCGGCAGCGCGCGCCTCAAACCGTATTTCGAAGACATCCTGCTGGCCATGGCCGACACCATCAAGGCGGTGCCGAACAAGATCAGCATCAGCGGCCATACCGACGCCACGGCGTACAACAATGCCAATGGCATGGGTAACTGGGAGCTTTCGGCCAACCGTGCCAACGCCGCACGGCGTGCCTTGGTGGCGGGCAGTTATCCGGACGATCAGGTCGCGCGGGTAGTGGGTTTTGCCTCGTCGTCGCTGTTCGATCGCAAGAACCCGATGGACCCGATCAACCGTCGTATCGACATCGTGGTCTTGACCAAGAAGGCCGAGAAAGCCATCGAAGGCGAGCAGGGGCAGGATGACGGCAAAGAGGCGGCGCCGGCCAAGCCAGCACCAGGCCAGCCGGGCGCCTCGATCGAGCCAGGCCCGCCCGTGCAGCCGAATCAGGTACGGCAGAAGGTCAATATCTTCGATAACGGGCCGCTGAAGGGTACTTCGCCGTAATCATCAACCCTGTAGCGAGGGGGCTTGCCCCGATAGGCCGGCACTGACACACCGAGTCGGGTCAGCCAAGGCCTATCGGGAGCAAGCCCCCTCGCCACACTGAATTGCGGTGATCAGTAGGATTCCTGCGGCAAACTGGCGATGATCGAGCGATAGCTGTTCATCCGCTGCTGCTGCACCCGCCCATCCTCCAGCGCCTTGAGCAGCGCACAGCCAGGCTCGCGATCATGCTTGCAGTCGCGGAAGCGGCAAGTGCCGAGCAGGTCGGCGAACTCGATGAACCCCGCCTCGACATCCGCCCGGCTGACATGGCCCAGGCCGAATTCGCGAATACCCGGTGAGTCGATCAGCTCGCCGCCGCCCGGGAAGTGGAACAGCCGCGCCGTGGTGGTGGTGTGGGTGCCCTGACCGGACAGCTCCGACAGCGGCCCGACACGGGTCTGCACCTCCGGCAGCAGGCTGTTGACCAGCGATGACTTGCCCACCCCCGATTGCCCCACGAACACGCTGATGTGGCCATCCAGGCGCGCCTGCAGTTGCTGCATGCCGTCGCCGTGGTGCGCCGACACTTCCAGCAGCGGATAACCCAGCTGTCGATACACCGCCAGCAAGGCGTTGAGCGCCGGAGCGTTATGCTCGTCGATCAGGTCGGCCTTGTTCAGCAGCAGCAACGGATGAATCCCCGCATGCTCGGCGGCCACCAGATAGCGGTCGATGAGGTTGGCATGGGGCTCGGGCATCGGCGCGAAGACGATCACGATCAGATCGACATTGGCCGCTACCGGTTTTAGCTGGCCGCGGCTGTCGGGCCGGCACAGCTCGGTATTGCGTGGCAACTGCGCGACGATCACGCCGATGCCCTGGTTGCCGGCGCGCCAGACCACCTGGTCGCCGGTCACCAGCGCGGGCAGGTTGGCCCGCAAGTGGCAGCGGAAGACCTGGCCGATCAGCTCGCCTTCACGTGCCTCCACCTCGACCTGCACGCCGAAGTGCGCGATCACCAGGCCCACTTGCTCGGGGCCCAGCTCGCCGCCTTCCAGCGTTTCCAGCGTGTGAGATTCGCGTTTGGCCGCACGTGCGGCGCGCTCACCCTGGATTTTTTCGATGCGCCAGTTTTGGCGGCGGTTTAGCTGGCGTTTGGCCATGGGACTTCCACGTGAAGAGCAGTTTGAGGAGCAAAAGCGAATCGATGAAGCGCTCGCCTGCGAGCATGCAGTGACAAAAACCGCAGTAATGATCGAAACGGCGGCGAGTTTAGCACGCCCGGCTAGGCTAAACTGCGCAGCTACGCCGAGGAGCCTTACCATGCAAAACCCGCAGAACCTCATCTGGATCGACCTGGAAATGACCGGCCTCGATCCTGACCACGACGTCATCATCGAAATGGCCACCATCGTCACCGACAGCGAGCTCAACACCCTGGCCGAAGGGCCGGTGATCGCCATTCATCAGAGCGACGAGATCCTCGCCGGCATGGACGAGTGGAACACCCGCCAGCACGGCGGCTCGGGCCTGACCCAGCGCGTACGCGAAAGCACCATCAGCATGGCCGAGGCCGAGGCGCAGACCATCGCCTTCCTGGAGCAGTGGGTGCCCAAGGGCAAATCGCCGATCTGCGGCAACAGCATCTGCCAGGACCGGCGCTTCCTGTATCGCCACATGCGTGGGCTGGAGAACTACTTCCACTACCGCAACCTCGACGTCTCGACTCTCAAGGAGCTGGCCGCGCGCTGGGCGCCAGAGGTCAAGGACAGCTTCCACAAGGGCAGCACCCACCTGGCGCTGGACGACATCCGCGAGTCGATCGCCGAGCTGCAGCATTACCGCAAGCATTTCATCAAGTTCTGACCATCACCTGTAGCGAGGGGTCTCGCCCCCGAAAATCTGCCAGACAACATCCAGAGGGGGGCTATTTTCGGGGGCAAGCCCCCTCGCTACATCCGGGCGGCATGCTGGGCCAGCGCCCACTCTACATGCTCGCGCACCAGCGCCGATGGATGTTCGCGCCGAGCCTGCAGGGCTTCCAGTACCGGGATGGTCGAGGGTGCATTACCCAGCCCGACGGCCAGATTGCGCAGCCAGCGCTCATAGCCGGCGCGGCGCAAAGGCGAGCCCTCGGTGCTGCTCAAAAAGTGTGCTTCGTCCCAGAGGAACAGCTGCGCCAGATCCGCGTTGTCGAGGTTGTGTCGCGGGCTGAAGTCCGATTCCCCGGTGGGCCGCGCAAAGCGATTCCACGGGCAGACCATCTGACAGTCGTCACAGCCGAACACCCGATTGCCGATCAGCGCGCGCAACTCCACCGGGATTGCGCTTTTCAGCTCGATGGTCAGGTACGAGATGCAGCGCCGCGCATCCAGCACATAGGGCCCGACGAAGGCTGCCGTGGGGCAGATATCCAGACAGGCGGTGCAGCGCCCGCAGTGTTCGCTGGCGTGTGGTGGATCGACCGGCAGCGGCATGTCGACGAACAGCTCGGCGAGAAAGAAGTAACTGCCGGCCTTGCGGTTGAGCACCAGGGTGTTCTTGCCGATCCAGCCCAGCCCCGCCTGTTCGGCGATGGCCTTTTCCAGCACCGGAGCGCTGTCGACGAAGGCGCGAAAGCCAAACGGCCCGATTGCCGCCTGAATGCGCTCGGCCAGTTGCTGCACACGTTTGCGGATCAGCTTGTGGTAGTCGCGGCCCAGGGCGTAGCGGGACACGTAGGCTTTGTCGGGTTGCCCCAGTTGCTGGGCCATGCGGGTGTCGCCGGGCAGGTAGTCCATGCGCAGCGACACCACCCGCAAGGTGCCGGGCACCAGTTGCTCGGGGTGGGAGCGCTTGCTGCCGTGGGCGCTCATGTAGTCCATTTCGCCGTGGTAGCCGGCATCGAGCCAGCGCTGCAGGTGTTGTTCGTGCTCGCCAAGGTCCAGCCCGGCGATGCCGACCTGCTGGAAGCCCAGTTCGCGGCCCCACTCCTTGATGGAGTCGGCCAGGGCATGAAGATCGGCGGTATTGCTAGACATGCGAGGGAGGCAACCAGGGCTGAGGTGCGTATAATTCTGCCAGACATTGCTCCTGAAGGTTAAAGCATGCTGCCGCCCGACGACACACTCCCCGACGTATCGCCCGATCCTGTCCTGTTGACTGCCGCCACCACACCTGTGCTGACGCCGCGCGCGCCGGACAGCCACAAGGGCCAGTTCGGCCGCGTGCTGGTCATCGGCGGCGATCATGGCACCGGCGGCGCCAGCCTGATGAGCGCCGAGTGCGCCCTGCGCAGCGGTGCCGGGATGGTATCGCTGGCGACCCGGCCGGAACACGTCGCGGCGGCGCTGGTGCGCTTGCCGGAGGTGATGACCGCAGGCGTCAGTTCGGCCAACCAGTTGCTGGGCATGGTCGAGCAGGCCACGGTGCTGGCCATCGGACCTGGGCTGGGGCAGGGCAGTTGGGGGCACAGCCTGCTGTCGATGGCGGCGTGTTCCGACAAACCGCAAGTGTGGGATGCGGACGCGCTCAATCGCCTGGCGAGCGGAGCAGTCACCCTGCCCGCCGGCGCGGTGATCACCCCCCATCCCGGGGAGGCGGCGCGTTTGCTGGATATATCGATCAAACAGATCCAGGCCGATCGTCCTGCAGCAGCCCGTGCGCTGGCGAAAAAATATTCGTCGGTGGCGGTGCTCAAGGGCAGCGGCAGTCTGATTGCCTCGTCGGATGGACGGTTGGCGCAGTGCGATCATGGCCATGGGGCGATGGCCACCGCCGGCCTGGGCGATGTGCTCACCGGTCTGATCGCCGCCTTGCTGGCCCAGGGCATGGAATCGTTCGAGGCGGCCTGCCTGGGCGTCTGGCTGCATGCCCGCGCCGGGGAGCAGCAAGGCCAGCATGGCCGAGGTCTGGCCGCTACCGATTTGATCCCTGCCATTCGTCAGTTGCTCGAGGAACATGCACCGTGTCAGAAGTAACGCTGTATTTGCAGGGCGAAGAGGCGATGGAAGCCTTTGGTCGGCAGCTCGCGACCATCACCGCGGGCGTGGGGACGATCTTTCTCGTAGGCGATCTGGGGGCCGGCAAGACGACGTTGTCGCGCGGCCTGATCCGCGGCCTGGGGCATGTCGGCGCGGTCAAGAGCCCGACCTTCACCCTGGTAGAACCCTATGAAATCGGCGCCGTGAGGGCCTTTCACTTCGATCTCTATCGGCTGGTCGATCCAGAGGAGCTCGAATTTCTGGGGATCCGCGACTATTTCGACGGTGACGCGCTGTGCCTCATCGAATGGCCCCAGAAAGGTGCAGGCTTTTTGCCAAAGCCGGACCTGACCATTACCATAAGCGCGGCAGCGGCAGGACGATCGCTGCAGATAGCGCCGCAGACTGAGCGCGGCGTTGCGTGGTGTGCCGTTCTGGCACAGGAAATCACTTGATCATGATGGGGAAAGGTATGCGCATGCGCGCGTGGGTCGCGGCCGTTGGAGTATTACTGACGGCGGTGGCGGTCAATGCATTGGCCGCCTCGCAGGTCAAGAGCGTGCGGTTGTGGCGAGCCCCGGACAACACTCGGCTGGTATTCGATCTATCTGGGCCCGTGGAACACAGCGTATTCACCCTGGCGGCGCCCGATCGCCTGGTCATCGACATCAATGGTGCGACCCTGGGCGGTGCGCTGAATGTGCCGATGGCCAATACCCCCATCACCTCGATGCGTTCGGCGCAACGCACGCCGACCGATCTGCGCGTGGTCATCGACCTGAAAAAGGCCGTGACCCCCAAGAGCTTCGTGCTGCCCCCCAACCAGCAATACGGCAACCGGCTGGTGGTCGACCTCTACGACTCGCCCCAGGATGCCGAGCCGGCGCCGCCGTCGCCGCCGGTGGCCACGACCCCAGCCGTGCCAGTGTCGCCGGCCCAGCCGAATATCAAGCTGGAGCCGGTGCCCAACGGCAAGCGCGATATCGTCGTGGTCATCGATGCCGGCCATGGCGGTGAAGACCCGGGCGCCTCCGGTTCGCGCGGCCAGCACGAGAAAGACATCGTGCTGGGCATTGCCCGCGAACTGCAGCGCCAGATCAACCAGGACAAGGGCTTCCGCGCCGAATTGACGCGCACCGGCGATTACTTCATCCCGCTGCGCGGCCGGACCGAGATCGCCCGCAAGAAGGGCGCCGATCTGTTCATCTCCATCCATGCCGATGCGGCGCCTTCTTCGGCGGCCTTCGGTGCCTCGGTGTTTGCCTTGTCCGATCGCGGCGCGACTTCCGAGACCGCGCGCTGGCTGGCCGACAGCGAAAACCGTTCCGACCTGATCGGCGGCGCCGGCAACGTCAGCCTCGACGACAAGGACCGCATGCTCGCGGGCGTGCTGCTCGATCTGTCGATGACGGCGTCGTTGAGTTCCAGCCTCAACGTCGGGCAGAAAGTGCTCAGCAGCGTCGGGCGGGTCACACCGCTGCACAAGGCGCGGGTCGAGCAGGCTGGGTTCATGGTGCTCAAGTCCCCGGATATCCCGTCGATCCTGGTCGAGACCGGCTTCATCTCCAACGCCAACGAAGCCAGCAAGTTGCAGTCGGCGCAGCATCAACAGGCGCTGGCGCGGTCTATCCGCGCCGGGGTGCAGCAGTTCTTCCAGCAGAATCCGCCGCCGGGTACCTACATCGCCTGGCTGCGTGACAGCGGCAAGCTTGCGTCGCGCTCGGCCAGTGAACACGTGGTGCGCGCCGGTGAAAGCCTGCCGATGCTCGCTGCCCGCTACGAGGTGCCGGTGGCCAGCCTGCGCGCCACCAACAATCTGAAGAGCGACGAGTTGAAAATCGGCCAGACCCTGACCATCCCCAGCGCAGCCTTGGCGTCCCAATGAATACTACCGCCCGTATCGAGCTGCTCAGCCCGCGCCTCGCCAACCAGATCGCTGCCGGCGAAGTGGTCGAGCGCCCGGCTTCGGTGATCAAGGAGTTGCTGGAAAACAGCCTGGACTCCGGCGCTCGGCGCATCGATGTCGACGTCGAGCAAGGTGGTGTCAAGCTGCTGCGGGTGCGCGACGATGGCGGGGGAATCTCCAGTGATGACCTGCCGCTGGCCCTGGCCCGCCACGCCACCAGCAAGATCCGTGATCTGGATGACCTCGAACGGGTGATGAGCCTGGGCTTTCGCGGCGAGGCGCTGGCGTCGATCAGTTCGGTGGCGCGCCTGACCCTGACCTCGCGCACTCAGGATGCCGAGCAAGCCTGGCAGGTGGAAACCGAAGGCCGCGACATGGCTCCGCGGGTTCAGCCCGCGGCGCATCCGGTGGGCACCTCGGTGGAAGTGCGCGATCTGTTCTTCAACACGCCCGCGCGGCGCAAGTTTCTCAAGACCGAAAAAACCGAATTCGACCACCTGCAAGAAGTGATCAAGCGCCTGGCACTGGCGCGCTTCGATGTGGGCTTCCATCTGCGTCACAACGGCAAGACCGTGCTCAGCCTGCATGAGGCCCACGACGATACTGCCCGTGCCCGTCGCGTCGCCGCAGTGTGCGGCCCGGCGTTTCTGGAACAGGCGCTGCCGATCGAAGTCGAGCGCAATGGCTTGCATCTGTGGGGTTGGGTCGGGTTGCCGACCTTCTCCCGCAGTCAGGCCGACTTGCAGTACTTCTTCGTCAACGGCCGTGCGGTGCGCGACAAGCTGGTGGCCCACGCGGTGCGTCAGGCCTATCGCGACGTGTTGTTCAACGGGCGGCACCCGACGTTCGTACTGTTTCTGGAAGTCGACCCGACGGCCGTGGACGTCAATGTGCACCCGACCAAGCACGAAGTGCGTTTCCGTGACGGGCGCAGCGTGCATGATTTTCTTTATGGCACCTTGCACCGGTCGTTGGCGGATGTGCGCCCGGAGGATCACCTGCCGGCGGCAGCGGCCAATCCCGAGGCGCCGCGGCCCACCGGGCTGGACGCCGGGGAGTTCGGCCCCCAAGGCGAAATGCGCCTGGCGGCCAATCTGCTGGAGCCGACGGCTTCGGCGCCGACCTACGGCGCCGGGTTGCAAGGCAACTACGGTGGCAGCGGCTCGGGTGGCGGCAGCTCAGGCGGCGGCAGCTATGGCAATCAATACGTGCCCCGGCCCTCGGCCGCCTTGCCGGTCGCCGAGGCCCAGGCGGCCTATCGCGAATTCTTCAAGCCGTTGCCAGGTGATGCCGGCGCTCCCGCATTGCCCACCAGCGACGGCGATATCCCGCCCTTGGGCTATGCGCTGGCGCAGCTCAAGGGCATCTATATTCTTGCCGAAAACGCCCAGGGCCTGGTGCTGGTGGATATGCACGCCGCCCACGAACGCATCATGTACGAGCGCCTGAAGATCGCCATGGCTAGCGAAGGCCTGAGTGGCCAGCCGCTGCTGGTGCCGGAGTCCATTGCGGTCAGCCAGCGCGAGGCCGATTGCGCTGAAGAGCACGCCAGCTGGTTTCAGCGCCTGGGCTTCGAACTGCAACGCCTGGGCCCGGAAACGTTGGCCATCCGCCAGATCCCGGCGTTGCTCAAGCAGGCCGAGGCCAATCGCCTGGTGCATGACGTGCTCGCCGATCTGATGGAATACGGCACCAGCGACCGTATCCAGGCGCACCTCAACGAATTGCTCGGCACCATGGCCTGTCACGGCGCCATCCGTGCCAACCGGCGCCTGGCCATCCCGGAAATGAACGGCCTGCTGCGCGACATGGAAATCACCGAGCGCAGCGGCCAATGCAACCATGGTCGACCGACCTGGACGCAGATGGGCCTGGACGACCTCGACAAGCTGTTCCTGCGGGGGCGCTGAGATGAGTGCCTTGCCCCCCGCCATTTTCCTGATGGGGCCGACCGCTGCCGGCAAGACCGATCTGGCCATCGAGCTGACCAAGGTGCTGCCCTGCGAACTGATCAGTGTCGATTCGGCGCTGGTCTATCGCGGCATGGACATCGGCACCGCCAAGCCGTCCAAGTCCCTGCTGGCCGAGTATCCGCATCGCCTGATCGACATCCTCGACCCGGTCCAGAGCTACAGCGCAGCGGATTTTCGTCGCGATGCCCTGCAGGCCATGGCTGAGATCAGCGCCCGGGGCAACATTCCGTTACTGGTCGGCGGCACCATGTTGTATTTCAAGGCGTTGCTCGACGGTCTCGCCGATATGCCGGCCGCCGATGCGCAGATCCGTGAAACCCTCGAGGCAGACGCCGCGCGCGACGGCTGGCAGGCGCTGCACGAGCGGTTGGCCGCCGTCGATCCGGTGTCGGCGGCGCGAATCCACCCCAACGATCCGCAGCGTTTAATCCGCGCGCTGGAGGTTTTTCTGGTCAGCGGCGCGAGCATGACCGAGCATCGGCAACGACAAATCGCGCAAAGTACTGACGCAGGCGCTTCTGGTAGCGGTCAATTGCCCTATACTGTCGCCAATCTGGCGATCGCTCCGACGGATCGGCGGGTGCTGCATGAGCGGATTGCATTGCGATTCGGGCAGATGCTGGAACAGGGATTCGTTGACGAGGTCAAAACGCTGCGCGCTCGTGGCGACTTGCATGCAGGTCTGCCGTCGATTCGGGCAGTGGGTTATCGGCAAGTCTGGGATCATCTCGATGGCAAGCTGACAGCGGTAGAAATGCAGGAGCGGGGCATCATTGCCACTCGCCAATTGGCGAAGCGACAATTTACCTGGTTGCGCAGTTGGGCTGACTTACACTGGCTGGACAGCCTGGCTTGCGACAATCTGCCGCGCACCTTGAAATACCTGGGTTCGGTCTCCATATTGAGCTGAGTCCCTGCAATTGCCGTCTATCCTTGGGGGTGTGACGGCTAAAGCCATCATTTTTCGAATTATTCTATTGATCCTTAAAGGAGTGCGGCACATGTCAAAAGGGCATTCGCTACAAGACCCTTACTTGAACACCTTGCGTAAAGAAAAAGTGGGGGTTTCGATTTATCTCGTCAACGGTATCAAGCTGCAAGGCACGATCGAGTCGTTCGACCAGTTCGTCATCCTGCTGAAAAACACCGTGAGCCAGATGGTTTACAAACACGCTATCTCCACCGTTGTGCCGGTTCGTCCGATTCGCCTGCCTAGCGCCAGCGAAGACGGCGCTGAACATAGCAGCGAACCAGGTAACGCCTGATAGGAGTCTGCATTGTTCTTTGAGCGCCACGGCGGTGGTGAACGGGCGATACTCGTTCACTTGGATGGTCAGGACCCTGAGGCGCGTGAAGATCCGCAGGAGTTTCAGGAGCTGGCTGTCTCGGCAGGTGCCGATACCGTCGCGTTCGTGAGCGTGTCGCGACATCAGCCCACTGCCAAGTATCTGATAGGCAGTGGGAAGGTCGAAGAGCTGCGAGACCAGGTCAAGGCGGAACACGCCGACCTGGTGATCTTCAACCACACCCTCACACCCAGTCAGGAACGTAACCTCGAAAAAGCTTTCGAGTGTCGCGTGCTTGACCGCACCGGCCTGATTCTCGATATCTTCGCGCAACGCGCCCGCACCCATGAAGGCAAGCTGCAGGTCGAACTGGCCCAGCTCGAGCACATGAGCACGCGGCTGGTCCGCGGCTGGACTCACCTTGAGCGCCAAGGCGGCGGTATCGGCCTGCGCGGCCCGGGTGAAACCCAGCTCGAAACCGACCGCCGCCTGCTGCGCGTGCGTCTGCGCCAAATCAAGGCGCGTCTCGAAAAAGTCCGCAGTCAGCGCGAACAGGCCCGGCGTGGCCGCAAGCGCGCGGATATTCCTTCGGTATCGCTGGTGGGTTACACCAACGCCGGCAAGTCGACGCTCTTCAACGCGGTGACGTCTTCGCAGGTCTATGCCGCCGACCAACTGTTCGCCACCCTCGACCCTACCTTGCGCCGGCTCGAGCTGGCTGACGCCGGGCCGATCGTGCTGGCCGACACCGTGGGTTTCATTCGCCATTTGCCGCACAAGCTGGTGGAGGCTTTCCGGGCTACGCTCGAAGAGTCCAACAACAGTGATCTGTTGCTGCATGTGATCGATGCCCATGAGCCGGAGCGTGAACAGCAGATCGAGCAGGTGATGGCCGTGCTGACCGAAATTGGTGCACAAGGCTTGCCGATCCTCGAGGTGTATAACAAACTCGATCTGCTCGAAGGCGTAGAGCCGCAGATTCAGCGCGATGGCGATGGCAAACCGCAGCGGGCCTGGGTTTCGGCCCGTGATGGGCGCGGTCTGGACCTGTTGCGCCAGGCCATGGCGGAGCTGATCGAAGACGATCTGTTCGTCGGCACCTTGCACCTGGGGCAGCAATTCGCGCGTTTGCGGGCGCAGTTCTTCTCCGTCAATGCGGTGCAGAGCGAAACCCACGACGACGATGGCGCGAGCCTGCTGGCTGTGCGTTTGCCGCGTGTCGAGTTCAATCGGTTGATCAGCCGTGAGGGGCTGGAGCTCGAAGAATTCATCCAGCAACACACTTTGCAATAAATGCTTCGGCATCTGGTTATGCCGAGGTGACAGGCATTCTGTAGCATTGGCCGGCGCGCCGCGGGCGCGTCTTTGCTTTATCAGATGGAGAGCGCTATGGCTTGGAATGAGCCGGGTGGTGGCAATTCGAATAATCAAGATCCCTGGGGTGGCAAACGCCGTGGAGGCGACCGCAAGGGGCCACCGGATCTGGATGAAGCCTTCCGCAAGCTACAGGAAAGCCTGAACGGTTTGTTCGGTGGTGGGAAAAAACGCAGCGGTGATGGCGGTGGTCCGTCGTCGTCCAAAGGCGGTGGCTTCGGCTTGCTTGGCATTGGCCTGGCCGTGCTGGTGGCTATCTGGCTGTACAGTGCGGTCTACGTGGTCGACGAGCAGGAGCAGGCCGTGGTGCTGCGCTTCGGCAAGTACTACGAAACCGTGGGTGCGGGCCTGAACATCTACTTCCCGCCGTTCGATAAAAAGTACATGGAAAACGTCACGCGCGAGCGCTCGTACTCCAAGCAGGGGCAGATGCTGACCGAAGACGAGAACATCGTCGAAGTCCCGCTGACCGTGCAGTACAAGATCAGCAACCTCAAGGACTTCGTCCTCAACGTCGATCAGCCTGAAGTCAGCCTGCAGCACGCGACGGACAGCGCCTTGCGTCACGTGGTCGGTTCGACCGCCATGGACAAGGTCCTGACCGAAGGTCGCGAGCAGATGGCGGGTGAAATCAAGGAGCGTCTGCAGCGCTTCCTCGATACCTATCAGACCGGTATCAGCGTGACCCAGGTCAACGTGCAGAGCGCGGCAGCCCCGCGTGAAGTGCAGGAAGCCTTCGATGACGTGATTCGTGCCCGTGAAGACGAGCAGCGGTCGCGCAACCAGGCTGAAACCTACGCCAACGGCGTCGTGCCGGAAGCCCGCGGTCAGTCCCAGCGCATCATCGAAGACGCCAATGGCTACCGTGACGAAGTCGTCTCGCGGGCCAAGGGTGAGGCCGATCGCTTCACCAAGCTGCTGAGCGAATACCGCAAGGCCCCGGACGTGACGCGCGAGCGCCTCTATCTGGAGACCATGCAGGACGTCTACAGCAACACCAGCAAGGTGCTGGTCAGCGGCGACAAGGGCAACAATCTGCTCTACCTGCCGCTCGACAAGATGGTCCAGGGCAGCCGCAACAACAGCGGTGCGTCCTCGACGACGCCGGCTCCGGTGGTCGATTCGGCTGGTGCGCGTGCCGCCTCCGACTTGCAACAGCAGCAGCGTGAATTGCGTTCCAGGGAGAGTCGCTGATGAGCAATAAATCCGTGATTGTCCTGATCGTCGGGGTTGTCCTGGCGGTTGTCGCCTGGAACAGCCTGTACGTGGTGTCGCAGACCGAACGTGCCGTGCTTCTGCAATTCGGCCGTGTGGTGCAGGCTGATGTTTCGCCTGGCCTGCATGCGAAAATCCCGTACGTGAACCAGGTGCGCAAGTTCGACGCGCGGCTGCAGACCCTCGACGCGCCGACCCAGCGGTTCCTGACCCTAGAAAAGAAAGCCGTGATGGTCGATGCCTACGCCAAGTGGCGCATCAAGGACGCCGAGCGCTTCTATACCGCGACCTCGGGCCTCAAGGCCAATGCCGACGATCGTCTGGGGCGTCGTCTGGAATCCGGTCTGCGTGACCAGTTCGGCAAGCGCACGCTGCATGAGGTGGTGTCCGGCGAGCGTGATGCGCTGATGGCCGACATGACCGCCTCCCTGAACCGCATCGCCGACAAGGAGTTGGGCATCGAGGTAATCGATGTGCGGGTCAAGGCCATCGACCTGCCCAAGGAAGTCAACAAGAGCGTGTTCGAGCGCATGAGCACCGAGCGTGAACGTGAGGCTCGCGAGCACCGCGCCAAGGGTAACGAGCTGGCTGAAGGTATCCGTGCCGATGCCGACCGTCAGCGTCGTGTGCTGCTGGCCGAGGCGTATCGCGAGTCGGAAGAGGCCCGTGGTGATGGTGACGCGCAAGCAGCCGCCATCTATGCCAAGGCCTACTCCCAGGACCCTGAGTTCTACGGGTTCTATCGCAGCCTGCGTGCCTACCGCGACAGCTTCTCCAGCAAAGGTGATGTGCTGGTACTCGACCCAAGCAGCGATTTCTTCCAGTACATGAAGAAACCCAAGTAAAGGTCGCGGTCATCACGGCGAAGGGCTCCGCCGGGCGGCTTATCCGTCTGGCGGGGTGATCCTTGCGCAAAACGTGTGTATGATGCGGCAGCCGGGAAATTCCCGGCTTTTTTGCGTCTGCGATATCGATTGGCCTTTTACCGGGCCGAGCATCGGTAAAGATTTCGAGGATAGCGGCCTTCAGGGCTTGTGCGGTCTGCAACGACCGCCGTGCGCCTGCGCCGGTATCTGCTTCACTCAAGGCTCGGCTCAGGGCGGGCCGCCCGGATCAAAGGGGATTGGCGTAATGGCAACGGTAGACCGCTGGCTGCTGCCAGATGGCATCGAAGAAGTACTGCCGCCGGAGGCAGCGCGCATCGAAGTAGCGCGCCGCAAGGTGTTGGATCTGTTCCAGAGCTGGGGCTACGAGTTCGTCGTCACTCCGCATATCGAGTACCTGGAGTCGCTGCTGACCGGCGCGGGCCAGGACCTGGATCTGCGTACCTTCAAAGTGATCGACCCGCAATCGGGGCGGCAGATGGGCTTTCGCGCCGACATCACGCCGCAGGTCGCCCGCATCGACGCCCACACCATGCGCCGCAAGGGCCCCAGCCGCCTGTGCTATGCCGGTAGCGTGCTGCATGCCAAGCCGCGGGCGCTGTCTAATTCGCGCAGCCCGATCCAGTTGGGCGCCGAGCTCTATGGCGACGCCAGCCCGAGCAGCGATGTTGAAGTGATCAGCCTGATGCTGGCTATGCTTGATCTATGGCAGGTGCCGGATGTGCACATGGATCTTGGTCATGTCGGCATCTATCGCGGCCTGGCCCGCGCGGCCGGCCTGACGGGCGAAGTCGAGCAGCAGTTGTTCGATGCCCTGCAACGCAAGGCCATCGACGAAGTCGTAGACCTGACGGCCGGCTTGCCCGCCGATCTGGCGCGCATGCTGCGTGCCTTGGTGGGGCTGTGCGGTGGTCAGGAAGTATTGGAGCAGGCCCGAGAAGTGCTGGCCGATGCGCCGGCACCGGTCGTGGCGGCGCTGAAGGATTTGCTGGAAATCGCCGAGCGTCTGGCTGCGCGCTTCCCGCAGCTGCCGCTGTATTTCGACCTGGGCGAGCTGCGCGGCTACCACTACCACACGGGTGTGGTGTTCGCGGCGTTCGTGCCGGGTGTCGGCGTGTCGATCGCCCAGGGCGGCCGTTACGACGACATCGGTGCGGATTTCGGGCGCGCGCGTCCGGCCACCGGTTTTTCAACCGATCTCAAGAGCCTGGTGACATTGGGCAGCAACGAGATCGAGCTTCCGTCTGGCGGCATCTGGATGCCCGACAGCACGGACGCGGCGCTCTGGCAGATGGTCTGCCAGCTGCGTGGCGAAGGTCAGCGGGTGGTTCAGGCCTTGCCTGGGCAACCGGCGAGCGCCGCCCTGGAGGCGGACTGCGACCGGCAATTGATTCAGCAGAACGGGCTGTGGCAGGTTTTGCCGCTGGCTTCTTGAGTGTTCCTGCCGGCCGCAGCCGGCACCAAGTTTGCGCGAATGAGGACAAGTGTTATGGGTAAGAATGTCGTAGTCCTGGGCACCCAATGGGGTGATGAGGGCAAAGGCAAGATCGTTGATCTGCTGACCGAACATGCTGCCGCGGTGGTGCGCTATCAAGGCGGCCACAACGCCGGTCACACCTTGGTGATCAATGGCGAAAAAACCGTATTGCACCTGATTCCGTCGGGTGTGCTGCGTGAAGGCGTCGAGTGCCTGATCGGCAATGGTGTGGTGGTGGCGCCGGATGCACTGCTGCGCGAAATCATCAAGCTGGAAGAAAAAGGCGTGCCGGTGCGCGAGCGTCTGCGCATCAGCCCTTCCTGCCCGCTGATCCTGTCGTACCACGTAGCGCTGGACCAGGCCCGTGAAAAGGCTCGCGGCGAGCTGAAGATCGGCACCACCGGTCGCGGCATCGGCCCGGCCTACGAAGACAAGGTCGCGCGTCGCGGCCTGCGCATCGGTGATCTGTTCCACCGTGAGCGCTTCGCCTCCAAGCTGGGCGAACTGCTGGACTACCACAACTTCGTGCTGGTCAATTACTACAAAGAGCCTGCCATCGATTTCCAGAAGACTCTGGACGAGTGCATGGAATACGCCGAGATGCTGCGCCCGCTGATGGTCGACGTTACCGCCGAGCTGCACGAGCTGCGTCGCGCTGGCAAGGACATCATGTTCGAAGGCGCCCAGGGTTCGCTGCTGGATATCGACCACGGTACCTACCCGTACGTCACCAGCTCGAACACCACCGCTGGCGGTATCGCCACCGGTTCGGGTTTCGGTCCGATGTACCTGGATTACATCCTCGGCATCACCAAGGCCTACACCACTCGCGTCGGTTCGGGGCCATTCCCTACCGAACTGTTCGATGACGTCGGTGCCTACCTGGCCAAGAAGGGCCATGAGTTCGGTGCTACCACCGGCCGTGCCCGTCGTTGCGGCTGGTTCGACGCCGTCATTCTGCGTCGCGCCATCGACGTCAACAGCATCTCGGGCCTGTGCCTGACCAAGCTGGACGTGCTGGACGGTCTGGAGACCATCAACATCTGCGTCGGTTACAAGAACGAAGCCGGTGCGGTGATCGACGCGCCTACCGACGCCGACAGCTATATCGGCCTGGAGCCGGTGTACGAGCAGATGCCGGGCTGGAGCGAATCCACCGTCGGCGCCAAGACCCTGGAAGAGCTGCCTGCCGCCGCTCGCGCTTACATCAAGCGCATCGAAGAACTGGTTGGCGCGCCGATCGATATCATCTCCACCGGCCCGGACCGCGTCGAGACCATCGTTCTGCGTCACCCGTTTGCCTGATAGGTTGACTCGGTAGCAAACAAAGGGCCCTTTTGGGGCCCTTTGTCGTTTCTGCCCGCTGCGCGGCACAGGATTTGCTGAGACTATCGCCTGTTAAGTGCCATCATTTTAGTGGCGTCAACAAAATGAGGGTTCCTCGGTGTCGGCCATTCTTTCGTTGTTGCAGAGTCGTTTGTTGCGTCCGGTGTTCATTGCGCTCGGCATTGCCCTTTTGGTGCAGGTGCTGGTGGCGGTCGCCCTGACGCGGAGCACGGTGACAGCCCTGGAAGCGGATCTGGGCAAAAGCATGCAGGCTGACAGTCTGCGCCTGAGCGCCGAACTGGGGCAGGCCAGCGATGAGGTGCGCGGCAGCCTCGAGGCACTGTCGAGCAGCACCCGGCAGAAGCTCACGGCGGGTCTGTCGACGCGCCTGCAGGATGAGCAGAAGCAGCTACGCGCCACGCTGGAGAAGGACCTGCACGACTCGGCCAACGACATGGCCCAACTGCTCGCCTCGGTCGCGCCGCGCGCCATGTGGGACAACGATGTGCCGGCACTGTCGGAATTCGCCCGGCGCGCGCAGCGTAATCCGAACGTGCTGTTCGTGGTTTATGACGATGCCACTGGCGAGCACCTGACTCGCTATCTCAATCGCGATAATCCGATCAACCAGGCGCTGGTGGAGAAGGGCGCCGGCGAGCGCGCGTTGGACAAGGCGCTGGATGCTGCGCGCAGCGATCCGGCGGTGTATTACGTCGAGGCCTCCATCAGCCCCAATGGCGTGGAGATCGGCAGGGTGCGCATGGGGGTGTCCACGGCGTCTATCGATACCGAGCTCCAGGCGCTCGACAAGCGTTTTGCCGCGCTGATCGCCAGCGGCGATCAGCTGGTGGGAGACAGCCTGGGTTCGGCTGCCAGTGACAGTTCCAGGACGCTGCAAGGGCGGCTCAAGACTGCGCAGGACAGCGCCTCCAGCATGCAGGCCAATACCACCGCGGCGGTGCAGGAAGCGGCGAGTGCGTTGCGCTGGCGCATCGGTATGGGCTTGGCACTGGTTGGTCTGGGGGTGTTGCTGGTGCTGGCGGTAGTACTGGGGCGGCGGGTGGTCACCAAGCTGCATCTGTTGATTCGCGCACTCGATGACCTGGCGGCGGGCGAGGGTGACTTGACCAAGCGAGTGCAGCTCGACAGTCGTGACGAAATCGGCGACATGGCTGCGGCGGTCAATCGCTTCGTCGACAAGCTGCAGCCGATCGTGCGTGAGGCCGGCGATGTGGCGCTGCGCACCGGTGCCGAGATCGGCGCCTTGACGCAACGCAATGCGGGCGCCAATGCCGCCGCCGAGCTGCAGCGCGACGAGGTGGCGGCGAGCCTGCAGGCGTTGTCGAAGATGGCCGATGAGGCTCAGGCCGAGAGCCAGGCGATGCAGTCGGCCTTGGCGCAGGTGGTGGAGATTCGTCAGGCGACCGATGAAAACACCCGCGCGTCCGAACAGGTCGGCGGGCTCATAGAGGCCTTGGCAGGCCAGGTGCAGACCGGTTCGCGGGTGATCGAGCGGCTGGCCGAGCAAAGCCAGCAGATCGAAGTGGTATTGACGGTGATCCACGGCATTGCCGAGCAGACCAACCTGCTGGCCCTTAACGCGGCCATCGAGGCGGCGCGGGCAGGGGAAAGCGGTCGCGGCTTCGCCGTGGTGGCGGATGAGGTGCGGGCGCTGGCCAGCAAGACTCAGCGCTCCACGGGCGATATCCAATCGCACATCGGCGCGTTGCAGGCAGGTGCCAAAGAGGCGGTTGCGGCGATTGGTCAGGCCGGGCGCCAGGCAGATGAGGGGTTGCGGGTGCTGCAGGGCAGTGCGCGGTTGCAGCAGAGTGTGCAGTCTTCGGTGGAGCAAGTGCATGCCGCGATCGGCCTAGCGACCCAGGCGGCGGCTCATCAGGCGCAAGGCGCACAGGCGGTGAAGGGGCGGGTGGAGACCATTCATCTGCAGGCCGAACGGGCCGCGCAGCTGGTGCAGCAGACCACCGCCAGCAGTGTCGAGCTGGACAAATTGGCGGGGCAGCTAAAGGCCAGTATCGGGCAGTTCCGTGCTTGATCTGTAGCGAGGGGGCTTGCCCCCGATTGCGGTGTGTCAGCCATGGAGATGTCGCTGGCACTATTTTCGGAGGCAAGCCTCCTCGCTACAGGGTCGTCGGCACGTTTTCCGAATGGCAGAAACGCAAAAACCCGCTTTCGCGGGTTTTAGCTGAAGATGGTGCCCAGGAGAAGACTCGAACTTCCACGACCGTAAGGTCACCAGCACCTGAAGCTGGCGTGTCTACCAATTTCACCACCTGGGCATACAACGTCGCACTGCGTCGTTGTGGGCCGCACTATACGGAGGGCGTCTCACTCTGTAAAGCCCCCGCGCAAGGATTTTTGCATCGGGCCAAGTCATTGCCCGGAAACGCAAAAACCCGCTTTCGCGGGTTTTTGTGAGTGAGATCAAAGTAAGCTACTCTGCATCTCGAAATTGGTGCCCAGGAGAAGACTCGAACTTCCACGACCGTAAGGTCACCAGCACCTGAAGCTGGCGTGTCTACCAATTTCACC